>JACRCS010000183.1 GCA_016218905.1 Deltaproteobacteria bacterium | reverse complement strand
GAGCAAGGCGGTCAGCAGACGGAAGGCGAGCTCCCGGTCTCTTGGGCTCAGCCCTTCGGCCACTTCGCGTACAAGGTCGCTCTCCTCTCCCGCCTTCAACTCCGTCGAGAGGAGTTCGCTGACGAGGGCGGCCGTGTCGCTGTTCGAGATCCGGGCCAACTCTCTCCCGAGGACTCGGGCGGCCGCCAACTCCGGGTCGTAGTCCGCGGCCTCGAGCGCGTCCGGGTGCTCGTCGAAGAGTCTCGCGGTCGAAAATACCGTGGCGTAGTGCCGCAACAGATAAGCCAGATCTGAGGCGTCTTTTCGGGGCTTTTCCCGGTGACGGTCGCGCCAGGCAATGAACTTCACGAGGGTGAGACCCTCGGGACTGATCACCGGAACCGGGATGCTGTCGTTAACGATGACGATCTGGGCGTGGGTGCAGGCCTCGCGGAAACCGGAGACGTTCATCTCGATGCTGCCGTCGGGCGGCCAGCGGATGAGATGGCCCTCAGCCTCGATGCCGCCGAAGGGAATGCGGTCCAGGTACCCGCCGGCGGAACAGCGGAGGCGCTGGGCCTGCTTCGGGTCGCGTGAGAACCGAGGATCTTGGCAGATCCTATCGGTGAGCAGGCCGAACTTGCCCCAGGTCTCAACCGTCACGACGACGTCGACGTCCATCGTCGCCCGACCGGGAGTGAGGCCGTAGACGTTCTCGAGCAGAAGTGCCCTGGCCATGGCTCCCGTGAGCAGCCACGGGACGCCGAGTTCTTCCGCCGCCCTCGCAACTGCGGAGATGAGAGTCAAGGTCTGCTCGTCAACCATGGCTCCCTTCTCAGACAAGGAACCTCTCCCGAACGATCTCGGCCGCCTCGGCGTTGCGCGGATCGCCCGTCCCCACGAGGTCAGCGTAGACGAGGAGCGGGGGCGCCAATTGGCGCCCCGGGGTCTCTGCCTGGGGTTCAAACTTCCAGAACCGGTCCAGAACCTCCAGGTTTCCGTGTTCGTCTTTCGTCGGGTGCACCCTGCGGGCGAACGCGGAGAAGTGGGCACCGCTGTAGAGGGTCGCGACCTCCGGGCGCAGATGGCCGGTGAGGAGCGCCGCGGCCGGCTCACCCCCGAGCCACAGATCCAGGCCTCCGAGGTCCTCTGTCTGCCACCAATCAGGCTGCATGACCCGAAAGCGCCGCGGGTTGAGGCGCGGGCGGAGCTCTCGGTGGTAAGCCTCGACCCAGGCGTCGATGAGCTCAGATCGTCTCTCCAGCCGCCGCCCCGTGCTCTTCGCGGTGACGAGGAAACCCAAGCGTTCGAGGTCCGCGACGACCCCGTTCACCGTTCCGAGCGCGACGCCGGCCTGCTCGGCGATCGTACGATAGGGCGCACCGGCCAATTCCCGCACGGCGAGAAGAGCAAAGACGACCCGCAACCCGGTGGGCCGAAAGGCTCGCACCGGCTTCGCCGCATCTTGCCTCGGCTCGGGCTTCCGACCGACGACGTAGATGAGCTTCCCCGGCGTTCGAAGGTAGGCGTTCCCAGCTGCGTCCAGGAAAGGAGCATCGAGAAGCTTCAGACGCTCGGCCAACTGCGAAGTGACGTAGGGGGTCACCAACAGGACGGGCCGTCGGAACTGCTTGAGCTGGGCGAGAACAGGGCCGAGGGTGGCCGGGGTGAGGCTGCGCTTCACCTCCACCAAGAAGAGCTCTCCCTCATCGAGCGTGAGTTCCGCATCGGCGCGCCCTCCAGGCAAGGGAACGTCCGAAGCCACCACCGTCGCTCGGATCGCGGTGACCTCTTCGAAAGCTCTTACGGCGTCTTCAAGGAGCTCTCGTTCCCTCGCCGCTTCGTCGGCCCGATAGGTCTTTCGGCGCATCAGGAGCCTCCGCTTTGTTCACGAATACCACACGTACATAATATATGAACGCGTCGATATCGTGAACATAGATCTTGGGCGCCCACGACGTCGGGAGTCTACCACCACCAGCGATCGGCTCTTCCTCGGGTTTGTCGTCGGGAATCGATTGCGGGCCTACCGAGGGCCAGAGAGGTCCCGAAGGTCCAGGAGACCTTAGGGAATGGGTGCGGCCAAGTCGTCTGGACGCTGACTGGCCGCACTCAGCCTCCCTCGGTGTGGGAAAGCCGTTCGGCAAAGGACGGCGCGCGGAAAGAGCAAGGATGAAACCTATGAAAACTTGCAGCGTCCCGCATCCGGGTCCCAACGCTGCCGCGGTCGCTTATGGCGCTGCTCAGAAGCGTCTCGCGGCGGTCTGCGCATGGCTCAACCGGCACGCTCCCGATTCGCTGCCGTTCCGGAGAGCCGGTCTGCGTCTCTCGCCCCTTGTCAGCGAGATCCCTCTCGCAATCCTGGGCGACATCCCGGTGGAGACCTCCGGGTACTTCGCCTACCGGCGCGATCTCGACGTTCCGCTCATCGTCGAGGAACTCGTCAAAGAGATCGTCGGGGAGCAGGCCCCGCCCCAGGCGAAGGTCGCCCGCGTCCGTAAACCCGCCTAGATTCGCCTTCCAACCACGGTACAAGGAGCAAACCGCATGCGTCCGCCCGAATCCCTCGAACTCACAGCACTTCGAGGCCGTCTCTCCAGCCTGGAGTCGCTCATGCGTACCTCGCAGGCCACCACTGAAGCCCTAAGCAACCAACGAGAGCAGGATCTTCTCGCGCTTGGAGAACTCCGGAGTCGCCGGGGCGATCTCCTCGCGGAGGGGGCCCCTGCCGAGGAGGTCGCGACGGCCTCCGCCGAGATCGAAGAGCATCAAGAGAGCCTTGAACTGACTGCTGACCAGCTGGTGGGACTCGAGCGGAAGCTCGAGAAGCTTCCAGCGGAGATCACGGCGGTCCGCGAGGCCCTGGGGGACGCCATGCTGCTCCACCTTCAGGGTTGGGAACGTGACTGGGCCCGCCGCTACAACGAGGCGGCTCCCGGCATGGCCGCGCTCCTCTTCGAGTTGCGCGAGATAGTCCTTCGACGCTCACGAGACTTGACCCCACCCCTGCTCACTAGACTTGACCCCTCTGAGAAGCATTGATCGTTGGCTCTAAATTTTAGGCTTGACCTAGCTCCGCCAATTGATAGAGTAGTCGGGTCGTGTGCGCCACG
>JACRCS010000182.1 GCA_016218905.1 Deltaproteobacteria bacterium | reverse complement strand
GGCTCGGACACGATCCTCTGCCAGATGGCCGCGGAGGCCATGGGGTACCGCTACGAGCAGATGAAGATCGTGGCGGCCGACACCGAGACGACGCCCATGGACCTCGGCGCCTATGCCAGCCGCCAGACGCTGATGTCGGGCACGGCCGTGAAGCAGGCCGGAGAGGCCGTGAAGAAGCAGATTCTGGAAATGGCCTCGGTGATGCTCCACGTCCCCTGCGACGACCTCGAGTGCGAGGACGGGCTCGTCTTCTCCCGGTCCCGGGAGCTCGAGGCGCCTCTGACCTTCGAGGAGGTCGCCCGAAAGCACTTCGTGCTGCGGGGACCGCTGCTGGGCCACGGCTCCTACACGCCCCCGAAGCTGGGCGGCAAGTTCAAGGGCGCGGCGGTCGGCACCTCGCCGGCCTACAGCTTCGGCGTGCAGGTGAGCGAGGTGGAGATCGACGAGGACACCGGCGAGGTCACGGTCCACGACGTCTGGGACGTGCACGACTGCGGCACGGTCATCAACCCGCGGCTCCTCCACGGCCAGGTACACGGAGCGCTCGCCATGGGCATGGGCGAGTCGGTGTGGGAGCAGGTGCTCTTCGACGACAAAGGCAACATCCGGAACCCCGACCTCGCGAACTACCGGCTCCCTACAGCGCTCGACATGCCGCGCATCCACTCCCGAGTGATCGAGCCGCACGAGCCCGCGGGCCCCTGGGGCGCCAAGGAGGTCGGAGAGGGCTCCACCAACCCCACGATGGGATGCTTCTCCAACGCGATCTTCGACGCCATGGGGGTCCGGGTGAACAGCCTTCCGCTCTCCTACGAGAAGATCTGGCGATCGATGAAAGAGAAGAGGGAGAAGGACGCCGCGGAGCGGTAGATCCCTGACCGGGTTCGTTCTCACGGACGTCTAACGGAGGATTCACCAAACCCTCACCGACCGAGTCTAGTATTCAATCCCAGCGAGGACGCGTCCTGTCTGGAGCGCATCCGCGGGGCAGAGGAGACGACGGTTGGAGGGTTCAGCGATGAGCACGAAAGAGATGGTGACCACGGCGGCGACGATTACGGCGGCCGAAGCGATGAGGCGGATCGACGACTGGTTCCGACGGGGCTACGTGATGTTCTCGGACCGGCTCACCCAGTCGACCCACCTCCGTCGGGTGGAAGACAGCCGCCCACGATAGCCCCCGTCACCGCACCGGGTTGATCAAGGCTCCGATGCGGTCGATCTCCACGGTCACCCGGTCCCCGACCGAGAGGAAGCGCGGCGGAGTCCTCGCAAAGCCGACGCCCGGAGGGGTGCCGGTGAGGATCACGGTCCCGGGGAGAAGCGTCGTATCCTGGCTGAGGAAGCTCACGATCCTCGCCACCGGGAAGATCATGTCTGCGGTGGTTCCCTCCTGCAGGACCTCTCCGTTCACCACCGTACGAAGCGGGAGCACCTGGGGGTCGGGGATCTCGTCTGCCGTGACGAGCGCCGGCCCCAGGGGGCAGAAGGTGTCAAAGCTCTTTCCCCGAATCCACTGACCGCCGTTGTGGCGCTGCCACCGGCGCGCCGACACGTCGTTCGCTACCGTGTACCCCCGCACGAACTCGAGCGCCCGCTCTTCGGTCACGTCCCGGGCCGCAGTCCCGATGGCGACCGCCAGCTCGCCCTCGTAGTCCACCTCCGGTCCCCGCCGGCAGCAGGCCGGCACACGGATCGGGTCTCCCGGGTGGGTCACGGCCGTCGTCGGCTTCATGAAGATCACCGGATCCTCTGGAATCGGTGCGTTGGCCTCCGCGGCGTGCGCCCGATAGATCAAGCCGACGCAGAAGATGTTGACGGGGTCCAGGGGCGCGAGGAGTCTGCCGACGCAAACCGTCTCGCCCGTCGGCCGAAGCTCTCCGAACAGATCGCCGTTCAGCACCTCCGCCCGACCGCTCCCGCGGTCCTCGCCGAGGTAAACTCGTCCGTCTTCCCCTTCGAACCGGATGATGCGCATCGCTCGCGCCCTCTCCTGTACCGGGTCTCCAGCCGTGCGATCGTCGGGACGCCGGCGGACCCTCGACCTCCGGCAACCCTCCCGGATCATACCATCGAAGCGCGGGACCACGTCAACGGGCAGCACTCGAAGCCCGGGGTCGAGGGACAGAAGACAGGAGGTGTGCAGAAGGGACAAGCACACCGATTCCCCACCGCGCCCCTCCCCTTTTTTACCGGCGCTGCGATCGGCGCCGCTTCTTCCCCTTGCTCGCCGGCGCCTTCGCCTTCTCGGTCCGCCTCCGGGCGACCAGGATCACCTGCCCGAGCCCGAGCAGCGAGACGAGCACGCACACCCAGCCGACCCAGTCTCCGAGGACCGCATAGACCGTGCGGCCCTCCATCAGCGGGATTTCCCCGACGAGGGTCTGGCTTCTCCACTGCGCGGTTCGGCGGTCCAGCCGTCCGACCGGGTCCACCAGGGCGGAGATACCGGTGTTCGTGGCCCGCACGAGTGCTCGGCGGTGCTCGATCGCGCGAAAGCTCGCGAGCGCGAGGTGCTCCATGGGCTCCACCGAGTCGCCGTACCAGGAGTCGTTGGTCAGGTTGAAGAGCGCCTCGGGGACGCGGTGGTCGCGACCACCGCGCATGAGCGCGCGGATGAAACCCGGGAAGATGTCCTCGTAGCAGATACTCACCGAAAGCGGATGCCGGCCGAACAGGAGCGGCTCTTCGCTCGACCCCGGCCAGAAACGGCCGGAGCGGGGTGACCACGAATAGAGCCAAGGAAACCGGTCGCCAAAGGGGACGTATTCGCCGAGTGGCATGAGGACCGTCTTGTCGTAGGTGCCGAGGATCCGCCCGGTGCCGTCCGCCAGCACGGCCGAGTTGTACTCGCGCCGGTCCTCCCCTTGCCCCTGGCGCAGGGCGGCGCCGAACAGGGTAGGCGTGCGCGTGTCGCCGAGTAGTTCGGGCGGAAGCCGCCCCCCACGATCGACGAGGGCCACCGTGCAGACGCTCTCGGGCCAGACGAGGAGATCCGGCGCCCGCTCGGTGACGAGGGCCCTCGACGCCTCCTGGTGCTCGCGCAGGAATCGCTCCGGGTCGTCGTGCTTCTCGCGCGCCCCGCGGTTCGTCTGAACCACGCCTACGGTCAGTTTTTCCGCGACCGAGGCGGTCCGGTCGACGGTTCCGACGCGGACCGCCCCGTAGACCAGCACCACTCCGACGACGGCCGCAAACGCCGCGACCGACCCCCGCGGGAACCGCCGCTTCGAGAGCCGCCGGTCCATCACGACGAATGCCGTGGAGTTCGCGTACACGACGAGGAAGCTGAGCCCCAGGATGCCCGTCACGTCGGCGATCTGCGTCAGGAGAACGAGCCGGTACTGGCTCGCGCCTAGGTAGTTGGGGAAGAGCTGGGGCCAGAGCTTCTCGACTGCGATCCAGACGACCGGGGGCACCCAGGCCAGCGACCAGCGCGCGTCGCGGCTGACGAGCCGCGTGCCCCACGCCCAAAACGCGACGACGAGGCCGTTCGCTGCAGCCAGGAGAAGGAGGCCGGCGACCGCCAGCGGCAGCGCCAGCCCGGCGAACTGCCGGAGCATCCCGACGATCCAGTAGAACCCGCCCACGTGCGCCAGGACGCCTGCCACCCAGCCGAGCAGGAATGCCCGGCCCGGGCTGACCTCCCGGATCGCCCACAGGAGGGGCACGAGACAGATCCACTCCAGGTAGAACCGGTCGAACCCCGCGTACCCCAGGAAGGTCAGAACGCCGGCGGCGGCGGCGGCGGCCCACGGCAGAAGGACCTCGATTCGCTGGCGTTCGGGCACGTGGAGCCCTCCTTCTCGTCGGAACAACCCCCTCGCCGCCCCGTCGCTCGATGGGCAGCGGTGTCGGGAGTGTAGCAGATGGGACCGGATGCCCCATAGCGTACGGCGTCGCGGTGGTCCCGGTC
>JACRCS010000177.1 GCA_016218905.1 Deltaproteobacteria bacterium | reverse complement strand
CCGGATCACGCACGTCGCCGGCGCCGCCGAGGCGGCCTCGCGGATGGTCGCGGTCACCGCACAGGTCGACGACCCGCGCCGCGCCCAGCTGCGCCCGGGCGCCTTCGCCGACGTGACCGTCCCGGTCGGCGGTATCGCCCAGTCTCCGGTCATCCCGCAGACGGCGATCCGGCCGAGCGAAAAGGGCTTCCTCGCCTTCGTCGTCGAGGACGGAAAGGCACGCGAGCGCGTGTTGACCCTCGGCCTCCGGACGACCGAAGGGCTCGTCGAAGTCCGCGGCGGGCTGAAGGCCGGCGAGGAGCTCGTGATCCGGGGCGCCGAGGCGCTCCGGGACGGCCTCCCCGTCAAGGTGAGCGCGCCCGGCGCCGAACCCACCGTCCCCTCCAGGCCGGAGGCGCGCGGGTGAACATTACCGAGGTCTGCATCCGGCGGCCCGTCCTCGCCTGGATGCTGATGGCCGCGACGATCGTCTTCGGCGGCGTCGCCCTCTCGCGCATCGGCATCAGCCAGTTCCCCGACGTCGACTCACCGACGATCTCCGTCTCCGTGACGTGGGAAGGCGCCGCGCCCGAGGTCATGGAGCACGACGTCGTCGAGCCGCTCGAGGAGGCGGTCATGCAGGTGGAAGGGATCATGTCCCTCACCTCCACGTCCCGCCAGGGCTCGGCGAACGTGACGATCGAGCTCGACATCAGCCGGAACATCGACCTCGCTCTCCAGGACGTCCAGACGAAGGTCTCCCAGGCCCAGCGGTCGCTCCCGCGCGACATCGACCCGCCCGTCATCTCGAAGTCGAACCCCGAGGACAACCCGATCCTCTGGATCGGGCTTTCCGGCCCGTTCCCCCGCCAGGTGATCGCCGACTACGCCCGCTACCGTCTCAAAGAGCGCTTCCAGACGGTCCCCGGCGTCGGCGAGGTGACGATGGGGGGCTACCTCGACCGGAATGTCAGGATCTGGGTCGACGCCGACAAGCTGAACTCGAAGGGGATGACGGTCACCGACGTCATCGCGGCCCTGCAGCGAGAGCACGTCGAGCTCCCGGCGGGACGCCTCGAGACCGAGGGGCGCGAGATCAGCGTCCGGGTCATGGGCGAGGCGCTCGACCTCGCGACTCTCCGGAAGATCTCGCTCCGCGACCTGAACGGCGCGCCGGTCTACCTCGAGGACGTCGCCCTCGTCGAGGACGGCTTCGAGGACGAGCGGCGCATCGCCCGCGTCAACGGCGCCCCTGCCCAGGGACTCGGCATCCGCAAGCTGCGCGGGTCGAACGCCGTCGCCGTCGCCCAGGGGGTCAAGGCCGCGATGGCCGAGATCCAGAAGACCCTCCCGCCGGGGATGGAGGTCGGGGTCAATTTCGACTCGACGACCTTCATCGAGGACTCCGTCCACGAGATCCAGTTCGAGATCCTCCTCTCGGTCGTCCTCACGGGCCTCGTCTGCTGGATGTTCCTCGGCTCCCTCTCCTCAACGCTGAACGTCGTCCTCGCGATCCCGATGTCGCTCCTCGGGACGGTCGCGTTCATCTACTTCGCCGGCTTCACGCTGAACACCTTCACCCTCCTCGCGCTGGGCCTCGCCGTCGGCATCGTCGTCGACGACGCGATCATGGTGATGGAGAACATCTTCCGGCACTTCGAGGAGGGGAAGGACCGCGTGACCGCCGCCCGCGAGGGGACGGGCGAAATCACGTTCGCGGCCCTCTCGGCGACGATCGCGATCATCGCGATCTTCATCCCGGTCGTCTTCATGAAAGGCGTCATCGGGAAGTTCTTCCTCCAGTTCGGGATCACGCTCTGTGTCGCGGTCGCCCTCTCGTACGTCGAGGCGATCACCCTCGCACCGGCCCGCTGCGCGCAGATCCTGAAAGCCGGTGAGGTGAACCGGAGCGGTCTCGGCGGCCTCGTCGACCGCGCCTTCGACGCCCTCGCGCGCATCTACGCCCGGGTCCTCGCGAAGGGGCTCGATCACCCCGTCGTGGTCCTCGTCTCCGCCGTCCTCCTCCTCGGCGTCGCGTTCCTCGTCTTCCGCGCGCTCCCCTCGGAGTTCGTCCCGTCGCAGGACCAGGGGCGCCTCATGCTCCGCGTCCAGACGGCCGTCGGATCCGACATCCGCGAGACGGACATGGCCTTCCGGAAGGTCGAAGCCTACGTCACGTCCCGCCCCGAGGTGACACGCTGCTTCGGCGTCGTCGGCGGCTTCGGCGGCGGCGTGAGCGGCGGCGTCGTCTTCGTTTCCATGGTCGACAAGAGCGACCGGAAGCTCTCGCAGGCCGAGTTCGCCGCGGAGATCCGCAAGGAGCTCAACTCGTACCCGGGCGTGAGGGTCGTCGTCCAGGACCTCTCGCAGTCGGGCTTCACGGCCCAGCGCGGCTTCCCGGTCGAGTTCTCCGTCCGGGGTCCCGACTGGGACGTCCTCGTCGAGAAGGCGCGAGGGATCTCGGAGAAGCTGAACGCGAGCGGCCAGGTCGTCGACCTCGACATGGACTACCGGATCGGTATGCCCGAGCTGCGGATCGCCCCGAACCGGGCGCGTGCCGCCGACCTCGGCATCTCCGTCGAGAACGTCGCGACCGCTCTGAACGCAACGCTCGGCGGCCTCCGCATCGGAAAGTACTCTACGGAAGGGCGCCGCATCGATGTCCGCCTCCGCCTCCTCGCCGGGCAGCGGACCCGGCCGGAGGACCTCTCGCGCCTCCGCCTCCGGAGCTCGACCGGCGACCTGATCCCGCTCTCGTCGCTCGTGACGACCGAGGAGGTCCCGGCGCTGCAGGCGATCACGCGGCGCGACCGCGAGCGGGCGATCACGATCTACGCGAACGTAGCCCCTGGCATGTCACAGGCCGACGTCCTGAAGTACGTCGAGGGACTCGGGACGGACATGCCGACGGGCTACCGCCTCGTCCTCGGCGGGGCGAGCGTCGCCTTCCGAGAATCGATGGGCGACCTCCTCTTCGCCCTCGTCCTCGGCATCGGCGTCGCCTACATGGTCCTCGCCTCCCAGTTCAACTCGTTCCTCCACCCGGT
>JACRCS010000176.1 GCA_016218905.1 Deltaproteobacteria bacterium | reverse complement strand
GTGAGCCCCGGCGCGTGCCGCCAGACGTCTTCGGCCGTGAAGGCGAGCACCGGCGCCATGAGGCGCGCCATCCGCTCGAGGATCCGGTAGAGGACGGTCTGGGCGGAGCGCCGGTCGGCGCTCGCGGCCGGATACGTGTAGAGCCGGTCCTTCAGGATGTCGAGGTAGAACGCGGAGAGCTCGACGGAGCAGAAGTTGTGGAGCCGGTGGAAGATGAGGTGGAACTCGTACTCCTCGTAGGCCCTCCGGCAGCGCTCCACCAGCCGGTTGACCCGGTCCAGGGCGTAGCGGTCGAGCTCCGGCAGGTCCGAGAGGGCGACGGCATCCCGCGACGGGTCGAAGTCGTAGAGGTTGGCCAGGAGGAAGC
Source organism: Deltaproteobacteria bacterium (assembly GCA_016218905.1). The sequence continues at coordinate 5,072 of JACRCS010000176.1, read as the reverse complement.
GGCAGGTGTTCCGGATCCGGCGATACGCCTCGACGAGCCGCGTCAGGATCTCGTCGGAGATCCGGATGTCGTCCCGGTAGTCCTCCGCCGCCACCCAGAGCCTCAGGATCTCCGCGCCGTACTTCTTGATCACCTGCTCGGGCGAGATGACGTTGCCGAGGCTCTTCGACATCTTCTTGCCCTGGCCGTCGACGACGAACCCGTGGGTGAGGACCGCCCGGTAGGGCGCCGCGTTCCGGGTGCCGACCGAGGCGAGCAGGCTCGAATGGAACCAGCCCCGGTGTTGATCGGAGCCTTCGAGGTAGAGGTCGGCCGGGCTCTCGAGGTCAGGGCGCGCCTCGAGCACGGCGGCGTACGAGACGCCCGAGTCGAACCAGACGTCGAGAATGTCCTCCTCCTTGCGGAGCTCCGTCCCGCCGCAGCCGGGGCAGGCCGCTCCGGGCGGCAGGAAGTCCTCCAGCGGGCGATCGAACCACGCGTCCGCGCCCTCGGTCTCGAAGCGCGAGGCGGCGTGCTCGGCCAGATCCTTGCCCATGTAGACGCCGCCGCAGCTCGTGCAGTGCGCCGCCACGATCGGCACGCCCCAGACGCGCTGCCGGGAGATACACCAGTCCGGGCGCTGCGCGATCATGTTGTAGATCCGGTCGCGGCCCCACGGCGGGATCCAGCGGACCTTGTCGATCTCCCGCAACGCCCCTTCCCGCAGGCCTGTCTTCTCCATCGAGATGAACCACTGCCGGGTCGAGCGGAAGATCACCGGGTGCTTGCACCGCCAGCAGTGGGGGTAGGAGTGGGAGATCTTCCCCTGCGCGAGCAGCGCGCCCACCTGGTGTAGGGCCCGGTTGACCTCCCGGTTGGCCTCGAAGACCTCCTGTCCGGCGAAGAGCCCCACGTCGGGCGTGAAGCGGCCGTTCCCGTCCACGGGCGCGTACGCGTCGAGGCCGTACTTCATGCCGACCTCGTAGTCCTCCTGACCGTGGCCGGGCGCGGTGTGGACGCACCCGGTCCCCGCGTCCAGGGTCACGTGCTCGGCGAGGATGAGCAGACTCGGCCGGTCGTAGAGCGGGTGCCGGGCCTCCTTTCGTTCCAGCGCCTTGGGATCGATCGGGCAGAGCTCCCGGGCGCCCTCGATCCCCGCCTCCTCCAAGACGAGGGGCGCGAGGCGGCGCGCCAGGACGAGGACCTCGCCCGAACCGGCGGGAGCCTCGTAGGCGGCGTACTCGAACTCGGGATGGAGGGCGATGGCCAGGTTGGCCGGGATCGTCCACGGCGTCGTGGTCCAGACCACCACCGACACGCGTTTTCCGCTCAAGCTCCCGTCGAGCTCGGCCGGATCGCTCCGGAGCGGGAACTTCACGTAGATGCTGGAGCTCGTGCGCTCCGCGTACTCCACCTCGGCCTCCGCGAGCGCCGTGCGGCAGCGGATGCACCAGTAGACCGGCTTCTTCCCGAGGTACACCGCCCCCTTCTCCATGAAGCGGCCGAGCTCTCGGACGATCTGCGCCTCGTAGGAGTGGTGCATGGTCAGGTACGGCTCGTCCCAGGCGCCGAAGACGCCGAGGCGCTCGAACTCCTCGCGCTGGATCTTGACGAACTTCTCCGCGTACGCCCGGCAGTGGCGGCGGACGTCGGCCTTGGACATCCCGTCCTTGCGCTTTCCGAGCTCCTTGTCGACCTGGTGCTCGATCGGCAGCCCGTGGCAGTCCCAGCCCGGCACGTAGGGACTCTGGAAGCCCGCCATCGTCCTCGACTTGACGATGATGTCTTTGAGGATCTTGTTGATGGCGTGGCCCATGTGGATCTGGCCGTTGGCGTAGGGCGGGCCGTCGTGGAGGATGAACGTCGGCCGGCCCGCGCCGCCCCGCAGGATCCGCGCGTAGAGCCCCTCTTCCGTCCACTGGCGGAGCATCTCGGGTTCCCTCCTCGCGAGATCCGCCTTCATCGGGAAGGAAGTCTGGGGCAGATTGAGCGTGGTCTTATAGTCCATCGTCTCCTCCGGACGGGCAGGGCCGGACCCAAAGAAGTTCGGTACGTTAGCAAAGCGGGCAGGTCAGTCAAGCAGAATCGGGGGGCGGTACGGCCGCGCTCGCCTTCCGGGGAGCGCCGGGAACTTCCGCGGAACCCGCGGTGGGGAGGAAGACCTGGTCGGGGTCGAGGCAGGCGACCGGGGAGGAGCCAGCGGCCTGCGAACGGCCGGCTGTACCCCGTGCCTGCCGGTCACTCGCGGAGCGGCGCGCGTGGGCTGCCGCTACGCAACCTCCTGGAACATGTCACCGGGGTGCTCGCGGCTGCAGAGCCGCAGGAGCCGGACCAGAAGCGCACCGGCCGTCGTCAGGTGATCGAGGCTGTCCGGATCGAACTCCACGGAGAACTCCTCCTCCAGCTCGGAGACCAGTTCCTCGAACTGCTCGGGGCTCAAACCGACATCCTCGATCAAGTCCTCCCCGGTATAGACGGTTCGTCGTTTCCCAAGCTTGCGTTCCACCCCGGCCCGAATGGCTTCGGCGACCTGGGCTACTTCCGGCAAGTCGACACGCGGCATGGGTAGCCTCCTTCCCGTGAGGGGCTGACTGCGATTCTTTCTCTTAATTTAGATGCGCGACGCCGTTTGAGGTATCCGGTTTTCACCGGCGAGTGAGATACCCGATGGCGATGGCGGAGAACTGCGACCCGGGCGACTGGCCGATGCCCTCCACGTCGACGGCGAAGTCGCCCGCGATGGGGATCGCGGTGGCGAGCCGGCCGGAGCCTCCCTGACGGAGGTCGGCCACCACGACCGGCGCCTCGCCGGTGTCGGCGCCGGTGATCTGACCCACCAGGGCGCCGGCCCGGACCACGAGGCGGGCGCGCAGGCTCGCCTCGGGCCGCCCATCGAGGACGAGCTCCGTGAGGTGGAAGATCCGGCCGGGAGCGGTGGAGAAGAGCCGGCGCTGGCGCTCGGCGCTGCCCGTGAACTTCCCTTGGAACGCGAACGCCGCGAACTCCTGCGTGGGAGCGCTCTCGCTCCAGGAGTTGTCGATCCAGACCCGGACCGGCTGGGAGTCGTCGACCTTCACAGGCCCGGAGAGGGTGACCCGCCCACTCCCCTGGGAAGGGTTCGTCACTTCCACGGGGATCGGCGCTCCGACGCGCAGGCCCACCTCGCCCCGGACCTCCATGGGCTCCTCCGGACGTCCGCCGACGATACGGACGTCCTGAACCGGCGGGAGGTTTCGCACCTCGACGGCGCCCTCCACGGGCTGGGTGAGATAGACGGGGGACGGAAGCGCCTGGGTGGGGTTCGTGGTGAGGTACTCTGCTCCCTCCACCGAGCCTGCCGCCAGGAAGAGTGTGACCGCAGCAGCGAACGGGTGCAGGACAGGACGCATGCTTTTTCTCCTTTGTCGGACCAAGACTGCCCCGGACCGCCGGGGGGGCCGGCTGCCATCGGTGCTTGACCGGCGGCGGCAGCCGCTGCTACGTTTTGTGACGAGTTTCCGTTCCACTTGACGTGCCTGGCCGCGATGGCCCTTGAACGGCTGAGGAGCAGACATGTTGCACTGGTTCGAGTACACGACACGCTACGTCGGCGACGCCAATCCGCAACGCAAGCACGTCCACGATCTCTCGAACGAGCAGAAGAGCTGCACGATCCACGCGGCCGAGTGGGCCAAGAATACCGTGCCCTTCGCGACCAAGGAAGAAGCTTATGCGGCCGGCTACAAGCCGTGTATCTTCTGCATGCCGTACGAAGAGGGAGCCACCTGAGATCCCCCTGCGCGAAGGGACCGGGCGCACCCCTTATCCGGGTACGAGCCGTGCATGTTCCACGTGCCGCAGGGACACGGGGCCATCTGAGACTCCATCACGAAAGGGCCGGGTGCGCCCGGCGAGGTGAAGCATCGAACGCACGATTCTGAAGGGGCACTTTCTAGTCGCCATGCCTCAGCTGGCGGACCCGAACTTCAGCGGATCCGTGGTCCTCATCTGCGAGCACGACGCCAACGGAGCGCTGGGCCTGGTGATCAACCGCCCGACGCCCTTCCTGCTGGGCCAGATCTTCCAGGGCCAGGGGATCGAGGGGGAAGGCGGCTCCGACGCGCCGATCCACCAGGGCGGACCGGTGCAGCCCGAGATGGGCTTCGTGCTCTATGAGAACGGGCGCTCGTACGAAGCTTCCATGGAGGTCCTGAGCGAGCTGCGGCTCGGAACCTCCCTGGAGATCCTCCGCGACATCGCCGCGGGCACGGGACCGGTCCGGTTCCTCTTCTTCCTCGGCTACGCCGGGTGGTCCCCCGATCAGCTCGAGCAGGAGATCGCCCGCAACGACTGGCTCACCGTCCCGGCGACGGCCGAGCTCCTCTTCGACGTTCCCGCCGAGGAGCGCTGGGACAAGGCCATCCGCATCCTCGGCATCGACCCCTCGCTCCTCTCCCAGGACTTCGGGACAGCGTAGCCGATTCGGCGGGGCAAGCCCCGCCCTACGATTCCCCTCGGTTGTGACGTAGGTACAACGGTCAACGCGGGAGCTTCAGCGTGAGCTCCTGGCCCTTCCGGAGAGGGCGCGTGGGGTCGAGGTTGTTCCAGACGCACAGGTCGGCGACGCTCACCCCGTTGCGTTTGGCGACCTCCTCGAGCGTCTCTCCCTTCCGGACCTTGTGGCGCACCGTCTTCAGATCCGGGTTCTCCGCTTCCCATCTTGCGACCGCGGCCCCGAAGGAGGCCTTTCGCTGGCTCGGCACCCGCACGCGGTGGCTGCCCCGGGGCAGGTCGGCTCCGGTCATCCACGGGTTGAGGCGCCGGAGCCCCCGGTAGGAGAGCCCGGCCGCCCGCGTCAGGACCGTGAGCGGGACGCTGCTCCGCGTGATCGTGAGCTCCACGACCGCGGCGTCTTCGGGGAAGTAGAGCCTCGCCTTCTCAAGGCGGATTCCGTAGCCCTCGGGGTTCTCCATCACGAGCTTCGCCGCCAGGGCCCGAAAGACGTACCGCTCGGTCTCCCGGGGCAACCGCAGGTCGTAGAAGTCCTGCACTCCCTGGGCCTCCAGGGCGCGGCTGACGCGGCCCCTTCCCCCGTTGTACGCCGCCAGCGCCAG
>JACRCS010000023.1 GCA_016218905.1 Deltaproteobacteria bacterium | reverse complement strand
TTGCGCGTACCGGGTTGCCGTAGGGTGGGCGGTTCTCGCGCAGCGAGGTTCGCCCACGCGTGGGGCAACCCGCCTGCGGCGGAACGCCCCACCCTACGCTCAGGGGCAGATGCGCAAACAATTGTGACGCTCTGTATAGAATCGGGGCCGACTCGTGAGATGCCGTTACTTTTCGATTGACAGCCGGTGAGAGGGCTGCAAGACTACGTTCATTCATAGAACGAGCGCTCTATCTACGAGGTCGCCGCTCGGTCTCACTCCCGGGATGCACCGGAGATCCGCTCAGGGCGGGTCCTTGCGGTCTCTGCCGGCTCCGGAGCGGGGGAGGCTCCCCGCGGACCCGAACGGGAAAGTCGGGTTTGTAAGCGCGTAGATCGAATGTTCTATCTAGGACAGCTTGTCCCGGCGGTCAAACCTTTCGGGCCGCCTCGATGATACGGAGAGACGGATGAGCGATCCAATCCAAGGCCAGAAAGGCGATCCGACATGAGCGGTTCTGAAAAGGGGCTCGGCCGCGCCGGGCTCGAGGGGAAGGTTGCGATCGTCACCGGGGCGAGCCGCGGGATCGGCAAGGCCATCGCCGTGGGGCTCGCGAGGGAAGGGGCCCGAATCGTGCTGGCGGCGCGTTCCGAGGAGGCCCGCGGGGGTCTGGAAGGGACCATCCACGACACGGCGCGGGAGATCTCCTCGCTCGGCGGAGAGGCCCTCGCTGTGCGCTGCGACGTGACGGACGAGGCGAGCGTCGGGGCCATGGTGGACGCGGCGCTCGCCCGCTTCGGCCGCGTCGACGTGCTCGTCAACAACGCCGGGGTCGCCTTCCTCCATCCCGTCGCGGAGACGCCGCTCAAGCGGTGGGAGGCGGTCCTCAAGGTGAACCTCACCGGCGCGTTCCTCTGCGCGCGGGCGGTGCTCCCCCACATGATCGCGCGGCGCTCCGGCAGCATCATCAACATCTCCTCTCTCGCGGCGGACGAGAGGGACGCCGGGACCGTGCCGACGGGCGTCGCCTACGCGGCGGCCACGGCCGGTCTCGACCGCTTCACCTTCGGCCTCGCGGTGGAGGTCGGCAAGCACAACATCGCGGTGAACGGCCTGAAACCCAAGGACCCCGTCGACACCGAAGGCATGCGCTTCTGGACCAGGGAGGAGGAACGAAGCGGCTGGGTGTCGGCGGAGAAGATGGTTCGGTGCGCCGTCTTCCTCGCCGCGCAGGACGCGAGGGGGATCACGGGCACTGTCTCTACCGACGAGGAACTGACGCTCTGGCACGGACTGTAATCAGTTATCAGTTATCAGTTATCAGTACTCAGTTATCAGTAATCAGTAACCAGTAATCAGTAATCAGTAATCAGTAATCAGTAATCAGTAATCAGTAATCAGCAATCAGTAATCAGTAATCAGTAATCAGTTCGACAACCGAGAACCGAGAACCGAGAACCGAGAACCGACAACTGACAACCGAGTGAGAGATCGACGGTACATCGCCCGACAAAGGAGGAAGGAACAACCATGGCGCTGAAGACCCCCCAACAGTACCTGGAGAGCCTCAAAGACGGCCGGGTCGTCTACTGCGACGGCGAGCGCGTGCCGGACGTGACCAAGCACCCGCTCCTGAAGATCACCAACGAGTGGGTCGCCATGGACTACGTCATGAGCAACGACCCGAAATACCAGGACCTGCTCACGGACATCGACGCGGACGGCGATCGGGTAAGCTTCGCGCTCCAGCCCCAGCGGACCCGGGAGGATCTCCTGCGGCTCCGCGAGGTGGTGAAGCTCTGGGCCCGGGCGACCTTCGGCAAGCCGTCGGGCGCCAAGTTCGTGGCCAAGGACGGCCTCAACGCCGTCACCGTGGTGAGCCGGCGGGTCGACCGGAAGTACGGGACGAGCTACGCCAGGAACGTGGAGGCGTACCGGCGCCACCTCCAGAAGAACGACCTCTCCTTCGCCATGGGTCTCACGGACGTCAAGGGCGACCGGAGCTTGCGTCCCTCCCAGCAGGTGCAGCACCAGGACTTCTACGTCCGGATCGTGGAGGAGCGACCCGACGGCATCGTCGTCAGCGGGGCCAAGGCCCACATCAGTCAGGCGCCCGCCTGCAACGAGATCCTGGTGGCGCCCTGCCACGCGATGAAGGAGGAGGACCGGGCGTACGCCGTCTCGTTCGGAATCCCGCTCAACACCAAGGGGATCACGATGATCTCCACCCAGCCGGAGGTCCCCGAGAACTACACCCTCTTCGATCATCCCATCTCCGGCAGCGTCTACATCAACGACGCGCTCATCGTCTTCGAGAACGTCTTCGTTCCGAACGACCGCATCTTCCTCAAAGGCGAGTGGGAGTTCGCCGGGGAGACGGCCGTCATGTTCGCGAACTTCCATCGCCTGAGCGCGGAGACCTACAAAGCGGCCGAGCTCGAGCTCGTCGCGGGCGCGGCGGCGCTGATGGCCGAGTACAACGGCATCGAGAAGAAGGCCCACGTGCGGGAGAAGCTCACCTGGCTCGCCATGTACACCGAGCTGATCGAGTGCCTCGGGAAGGCAGCGGTCGAGAGCTGCATCCAGGAGGAGGGCGGGGAGCTCGTCTATCCCAACCCCCTGATCGCCAACATCTGCAAGTACCAGTTCGCGAGCAACTGGCACGAGGCGACGAGGTGCCTGCAGGACATCGCAGGCGGCATCGTGGCCACGGCGCCCTCGTCGCGGGACTTCCTCAACCCGGAGATCCGTCCGCTCATCGAGAAGTATCTGGCCGGCAAGGCCGGGGTGCCGACGGAAGACCGGCTCCGGATGATCAAGCTCGTCAAGGACATCGGGTCCTCCTACGAGGACGTGCTCACGATCCACGCGGAGGGGTCGCTGGAGGCGCAGAAGCTCTCCATCCTCCTGGAGGCCGACTTCGCCCGCTACAAGGCCGCCGCACTCCGGGCCGCGCGGATCGAGAACAAGAAGGCACACCCGCTCTTTGCGGACCTGCCGGCGTTCCCACCGAAGCTGTGAGCCCGTCCGTCTCTCCCTTCCTCTTGCGGGGAAGGGCCGGGGCGGGGGATACCACCCCGGAGGACCGAGGACTCTGATTCGCGGGAGGAAGTCATGACCGACGGCATTCGGCACCAGTTCGAAGAGATGGAGAAGCGGCTGTCCGGCGGAACCGAGGTTTCGGGAACCGCCGTCGACAGTGAGCTCACGGACCTCAAGCACCAGCTCATCGTCGAGGGTGCGAGCAAGGTGCTCTTCGAAAAAGGCTTCCACGGGGCCTCCATGCGCGAGATCGCGGCGGCCTGCGGGATGTCGTTCGGCCAACTCTACCATTACATCTCTTCCAAGGACGACATCCTGTACCTGATCCACAAGCACAGTCAGGATCTCTGGTATCAACGACTGAAGGACGCCGAGTTCGAAACGATCAAGGACCCTGTGGCCCGACTCGCTCACGCGCTACGACTCTCCACCGAGTTCGTATATGAGAACCGGAAGATGTATCTCTTCCTCTATACGGAGAGTAAGTATCTCGAACGCGAGCATCTGAAACGCGTCCTCGAGATGGACGACAAGAACGTCGTCGGCTTCTACCGGCACCTCCTCTCGGAGATCCCACAGATCCGCCTAGCCGGGAACGAGGCGGAGGTCGCCGCCAACCTGATTCCTTTCATCTCCGTCTTCCTGGCGCTACGCGGCTGGAACCTGGACCTGACCCGGTTTCCCGAGCACGTCGAGTTCCTCGTGGAGTTCGTCTTCCGGGGGCTCGGGCTGGATCTGCCGGCGGGCGCCGGGAAGCTCCCGGAGAAGGAGCCGAGCCGGCCGTGAGGGCACTCGTCTTCCGCGGGCCAGGTCGGATCGGGGGCGAAGCGGTGGCCGTGCCGGAGCCCGGTTCGTCGATTTCGAGCGAGTGGCTCTCTGAGTCGGAGGCCCACGCCGCGCAGAAAGGCGGAAGACGGGTTCGTCCGAGAAGGGAGGCAGCGCACCATGGAACGTAGATGGCGGAAGGTCTGGCCCGTTTGGTGCCCGACGACGTGCGAGGTGGATCGGCCCACGTCCGAGTACGCCCGGGAGTGGGCGAATCTCACGCCTTCGGCCGCGGCGCTCACCTTCAACGGCCGCGACATCAGCTACGCGGAGCTGAACCGCCTCATCGACCGGCTCGCCTGGGGACTGGTGGGTCTTGGCCTGGCGAAGGGGGACCGCGTGGCGGTTCACATGGCGAACTGCCCCCAGTTCGTCCTGGCCTACTTCGCGACGCAGCGGGCGGGCGGGGTGGTCGTGGCCGTGAACCCCATGTTCCGGGCAGCCGAGATCGAGCACGAGCTGAACGACGCCGGCGTCACGGTGCTCATCGGCCTCGACTCCCTCTACCCCGAGGTGGAGCGCGTGAGGGCGAAGACCCCCCTGGAGACCGTGATCCTCACGGCGATGGGCGACTTCGGCCCGACCGACGCGACGGGCGAGAAGCCCTCCTTCTCCGAGACCGTCTCCTTGGTCGACCTCATCGAGCGTTCGAGCGAGGAGCCGATCTGCCGAGTGGACGACCTCAAGGCCGATCTGGCCCTCCTCCAGTACACGGGCGGTACGACGGGTGCGCCCAAGGGGGCGATGATCAGCCACCACGCGCTCGCGAGCGCGGCCATCGGGACGATGTACTGGTGGCACCTGCGGGAAGACGACGTGTACCTGGGCGTGACGCCCTTCTTCCACGTCATGGGACAGGTCGCCCTCATGTGCGGCCCCCTGGTCTCCGGCGGCCGCGTCGTCGTCCTGCCCCGGTTCCTCCCCGACCTGGCGGCGCAGACGATCACCCGGTATCGGTGCACCTTCTGGGTCGCCGCGACGCCCATGATCATCGCCCTGCTGGCCCTACCGGAGGTCGAGCGCTACGAGCTCGGGTCCCTGCGGTGCGTCGTCACCGGCGGGGCCCCCATCTCGGTCGAGCTGCAGAACCGCTTCTCGACCCTGGCGCCGAAGGCCGCCATGGCCGAGGGCTACGGCCTCTCCGAGACCATCTGCCAGGGCGGCGCCGTCACGCCGATCCACCGCTACAAGCCCGGTTTCCTGGGCGTTCCGAACCTGAACTCCGACATCAAGATCATGGATCAGGACACGGGAACGAGGGAGCTCGGCCCGAACGAGCCGGGAGAGATCGTGATCCGGTCTCCTTCGATGACGCTCGGCTACTGGAACCAGCCGGAGGAGTCCGCCCGGATGCTCCGAGACGGGTGGCTCTACACGGGCGACACGGGCCTGATGGACGAGGAGGGCTACGTGAAGTTCCTCGGCCGGACGCGGGAGATGATCAAGTGCTCGGGGTTCAGCGTCTTCCCGGCCGAGGTTGAAAACCTGATCTACGCCCATCCGGCCGTCCGGGAGGTGGTGGTAATTGGCGTGGACGACCCTTACCGGGGCGAGTCGCCCAAGGCCTTCATCGTCCTGAAGGAAGAGTTCGTCGGTTCCGTCTCCGAAGCTGCCATCGTCGAGTGGTGCAAGGACAACATGGCTGCCTACAAGCGGCCGCACGTCGTCGAATTCCGGCAGGAGTTGCCGAAGAGCCCCGCCGGCAAGTTCTTGAAGAGGCTCTTGATTGAGGAGGAGAAACAGCGCGTATGAGGAGGCCCTGAAGAGAAACCGTTCGGACGACTCTCTGTTGAATTCAACTTCCTACAAGAGAACGGAGACCGAGCATGAAGAACATCAAATCGCTCGCAGCCCTGGCGATCGGCTTTGTCGCCGCCCTGATCGCCGCGTCCGCCGCGGGCGCCGCCGACCAGCCCAAGCTGAAGCTCCGGCTGCAGACCCACCTCATTCCGACCCAGACGGCGCGCACTCTGGGGATGTTCGCGGAGCAGGTCACCCTCGCGTCGAAGGGGTCGATCGAGGTCACGGTCTTTCCGGTCGGCGCCATCCTCCCCCTGAAGGAGGTCCTCGACGCGGTGAGCAAGGGCACCCTCGACATGGCCTACTACCCGGAGGGGTTTTGGTTCAAGCAAGTGCCGGTGAGCGAGCTCGGGCAGGGGGTCCCCTACGCCTTCAAGAACCTCGACCAGGCCAAGACCTTCATGTGGAAGAAGGGATATGAGGAGCTCCTGAGGGAGGCGTACGCGAAGCAGAACGTCTACGTATGGGGCGGCGAGCCCTTCCCGGTGGGCCTCATGACGAAGAAGCCCATCAAGACGCTGGCCGACGTCAAGGGCGTCAAGCTCCGTGCCACCGGCATGATGGCGGAGTTCTTCGGCCGTCTCGGCGCCTCGACGTCGGTGATCGCTGCGGGCGAGCTCTACACCGCCCTCGCGACGGGGGTCGTCTCCGGTGCCCACTGGGGTGACGCCGGGCCGATGTACGAGATGAAGTTCCAGGAGGTCTTGAAGAACTACATGGAACCCGAGCCGATCCAGGGCGGGTGGAACAACTTCATGATCAACCTCGACGTCTGGAAGAAGATGACGCCCGAGCAGCGGACCGCCCTCGACACTGCCATCCGCAAGTCCGCGGAGATGGGCTACCAGAGCTCCCGCAACCTGACCAAGCAGGCCATCGACGACATGGGCAAGAAGTGGCAGGTGCAGTTCAACACCCTCTCCAACGCAGACCAGAAGGAGTTGGAGAAGCTCTCCGCGCAGCTCCAGGACGAGATCGCGAAGCGGGACCCCCTCTGCGCCAAGGCCATCGCCAAGCTCAAAGAGACCTCCGCGGGCAAGTGATGGGAGGAGCGATGACCACCGAAGCAGTGGAGCTTGAAGTCCTGGGGGACGGCCGCGCCGGCCGTCCCAACCTCCTCGTCCGCCTGATCGAGGCACTGGGGGAAGGGGTGGGAAGGATCGCTAGCTACCTCATCCTCGTTCTGGCGCTGGTGGTGGGCTATGACGTCGTCATGCGGGCGGTCTTCGACCGGCCGACGATCTGGGCCCAGGAGACGTCCGCCATGCTCTTCGGAACCTTCATCATCCTGGGCGGGGCCGCGACGGCGCGGAGCGGCGGGCACGTGAACATGGACATCATCTACAGTCGGTTTTCCGCGCGCGGCAGGGCGATCCTCGACGCCATCACCTTCGTTCTGCTCACGCTGCCCTTTCTCGGGGTGCTCGTCTGGAAGGGCGGAGTCTCGGCGTGGGGGTCCATCCTGTCGCTGGAGCACGATTCCACCCAGTGGGGCCCCCCCCTCTACCCCTTCCGGACGATGCTGCCTCTCGGGGCGCTCCTCTTCCTTCTGCAGGCGACGGTGAAGGTCTGCCGAGACGTCCGGACGATCCTCAACCCCGACGGGAGAAGGAGCTGAACCGATGGGCCTGGGCCTGACCACCGCACTGCTCTTCGTGGGGCTCGTCCTCCTGCTGGCGACGGGAGCCCCTCTGGTCCACGTCATGGGCGGCGGGGCGGTCCTCGCTTCCCTCTTCCTCTGGGGCCCGCAAGCGTTGCTCCAGATCTCCGCCAACGCCTTCGGCGTCATGCAGAATTTCATCCTGATGGCCATCCCCCTCTTCATCTTCATGGGGATCATCCTGGAGCAGTCGGGTCTCGCCCAGGCGCTCTACGAGATGATGTACCGGTGGTTCGGTGGCGTGCGGGGCGGCCTGGCCGTCGGTACCGTCATCATCTGCATGATCTTCGCCGCCATGTGCGGGGTCAGTGGGGCCGCGACGGTCAGCATGGGGTCGATCGCACTGCCGTCCATGCTCCAACGGGACTACGGCAAGGAGATCTCGATCGGGTGCATTACCGCGGGCGGAGCGCTGGGGGTGCTCATCCCGCCGAGCGTCCCGTTCATCCTCTACGGGCTCTTCTCCGGGGAATCGATCGGAGCGCTCTTCGCGGCCGGCGTCCTGCCCGGCATCGTGCTCGGGTCCCTCTTCATCGGCTACATCCTCGTCCGTTGTTTCTTTCAGAAAGAGCTGGGGCCGGCCCTGCCCAAGGACCGTCGCGCCACGTGGCCGGAGAAGTTCCAGTCCCTCCGCGCGGTCATCCTGCCCATGCTTCTCATCGCGGTCGTGCTCGGTTCGATCTTCAAGGGTTTCGCGACTCCGACGGAGGCGGCCGGACTCGGCGCCCTCGGCGCCCTCTTGTGCGCTGCAGCATCCCGGACCCTCACGTGGAAGGTCGTGCGCGACTCCTCCTATCGGACCATGAAGCTGAGCGCCATGATCGTCTGGATCATCATCGGCGGCACCGCGTTTACGTCCCTCTACACGGCCATCGGTGCGGTTGACTTCATCCGGGAGCTGATCGCGGCGCTGCCCGTGTCGCGCTACATCATCCTCTTCGGCATGCAGTTCGTGCTCTTCATCCTGGGCATGCTCCTGGATCCGGGCGGTATCATCATGATCTGCACGCCGGTCTTCGTGCCGGTGATCAAGTCGCTCGGCTTCGACCCAATCTGGTTCGGCGCGCTCTTCATTGTGAACATGGAGATGGCCTACCTGACACCGCCCTTCGGGTTCAACCTGTTCTACATGAAGGCTATCGTCCCGCAGCACATCACGATGCGCGACATCATCCGCTCGGTTGTCCCGTTCGTGGGGCTCCAGGCGGCGTGCCTGCTCATTGTCATCGCCCTCCCGCAACTCGCGCTTTACCTTCCCCACAAGCTGCTGGCGGGGGGATGAGGGGGATCGCATTGGAGCTGGGTGAGGAGCGATGAAGGCCAGAGGTCCCAAGAAGCTCCACACGGCAGGCAATTCGACGTGAACGAGAGGAGGAGAGAACGATGCTGATTCGCAAGGCCGCCGTGTTGGGCGCCGGTGCGATGGGGAGCGGGATCGCCGCCCACCTGGCAAACGCAGGGATTTCGACGCTCCTGCTCGACGTTGTGCCGGGGGAGCTCACCGTCGAAGAGGCGAAGAGAGGCCTCTCCCTCGAGGAGCCCCCGGTGAGGAACCGCTTCGCCCTGAAGGGGGTCGAGGCCGCCAAGAAGGGCGGCCTCGCCGCCTTCGGCCATCCCGACCGGGCCGGCCTCGTGACCCCGGGGAACTTCGAGGACGACCTCGGCAAGCTCGCCGACGTCGACTGGGTCGTCGAGGCCGTGGTCGAGCGGCTCGACGTCAAGGTGGGCCTCCTCGGGCGCGTGGCCGTCCACCTGAAGTCCGGGGCGCTCCTGACGACCAACACCTCGGGCCTCTCCGTAAACGCCATGGCCGATGCCCTGCCCGGGGAGCTCCGGCCCCGGTTCTTCGGCACGCACTTCTTCAACCCGCCCCGGTACATGTATCTCCTGGAGCTGATCCCCGGCCTCTCCACCTCGGCCGAGGTCCTGGCCGGCTTCCGGGAGTTCGCGGAAGTCCGGCTCGGAAAGGGTGTGGTGGTAGGCAAGGACACCCCCAATTTCGTCGCCAACCGGATCGGCATCTACTCCACCGCGTACGCGATCGGAGTCATGGAGAAGCACGGGTTCGGCATCGAAGAGGTCGATGCAGTCACCGGCGGGGCGCTGGGCCGCGCGAGCACCGCTACCTTCGGAACCTCGGATCTGGCCGGCGTCGACGTGCTTCCGCACGTGGTGCGCACCCAGTACGAAGGCGCGCCCGAGGACGAGTGCCGCGAGCACCTCGTGCTCCCCCCGTGGATCGGCGGCATGATCGAGCGGGGTTATTTCGGCCGCAAGGTGGGCGCGGGCTTCTACAAAGAGCAGGGGACCCTCGCCATCGACCCCGCGACCCTCGAGTACCACCCCAAACGGAAGATCGAGTTCGAGAGCGTTGCCGCGGCGTCCCGGATCGCGGATCCCGGCGCGAGGATCGCCGCCCTCGTGTACGCCGACGACCCGGCCGGCCGCTTCGCCTGGGACCTCACTGCGTCGACGCTCCTGTACGCAGCCAACCGCGTCCCGGAGATCGCGGACGACCTGCCGTCCGTGGACCGGGCCATGCGCTGGGGCTACGCCTGGGAGCTCGGTCCCTTCGAGCTCTGGGACGCGATCGGCGTTCGAGAGTCGGTGGAACGCATGGTCGGCGAAGGGCGAAAGGTCCCCGGGTGGGTGAAGGCGCTGGCGGCGTCGGATTGCCCCACTTTCTACAAGAACGAAGACCGGGCCGCTGGGGCATGGGACGTCGGGAAGGCGAGCCACGTGCCGGTGGCGAAAGATCCCCGCGTGATGAGGCTGGCCGAGTTGAAGCGGGCCGGCAGGACGCTCCGGGAGAACGACCAGGCCAGCTTGATTGATCTGGGCGAAGGCGTCGCGTGCATCGAGTTTCGTACCAAGGCCAATGTGGTGGACGAAGGCGTGCTGGCGCTCGTCGAGGACGCGGTGGCGAACGCCGGAAGCGCCTATCGGGCCCTCGTTCTCGGCAACCAGGGGGCGTTCTTCTCGGCCGGGGCAAACCTCGCCGCCATGGCCGACAAGATCGTTCGCCAGGACTGGGAAGCCATCGACCGGACGATTCGAACGGCCCAACGGGCCATGATGGCCCTCAAGCGAAGCCCGATCCCCGTGGTAGCGGCGCCCTTTGGAAAGGTGCTCGGCGGCGGCCTCGAGGTGTGCCTGCACTGCCATCGCGTGCAGGCAAGCCACGAAACGAACATGGGCTTGGTCGAGCTGGGCGTGGGACTCCTCCCGGCCGCGGGTGGGACCAAGGAGTTGCTCTTGCGGCGCACGGCACGCGCCGAGGGCTTCCCCCTCGGCGCGGCTCAGAGAGCCTTCGAGGTCATCTCCCAGGCCAAGGTGAGCGGGTCGGCGTGGGAGGCCTTCGACCTGGGCTATCTGCGCGAGGGTGACGGCGTCACCATGAACCGAGAACACTTGATCTACGCAGCCAAACGGACGGCGCTCGGGATGCTGGAGAGCGGGTGGCAGCCCGTGCCGCCTGCGACGGTGGCGGTGCTCGGTCGCGACGGCCTCGCGAATCTTCGAGCCCAGATCCACAACATGCGGGACGCAGGCTACCTCTCGGACCACGACGCACTGCTGGCGGACAGGGTCGCCTGGGTCCTCTGCGGAGGCGATGTGGATGCGGGCGCGCTCGTCGGCGAGCAGTACCTGCTCGATTTGGAACGAAAGGCGTTCGTGGAGCTCTGCCGGACACCCAAGACGCTCGAGCGGATCCAGCACATGCTCAAGACCGGGAAGCCGCTTCGGAACTAGTCCATGCTGCTCGGTCCGCCCGCCTCCAAGCGCACTTGATTTCGCGGGGACCGGCGGCAAGGGGAGCGTAAGGCCCAAGATCCTCTCTCGCAGAGGCGCAGAGGCGCAGAGGCGCGGAGAAAGACGAAAGAACAACAACTCTCCTCTGCGAGCTCTGCGCCTCTAGCGAGCGAAGCGAGCGGGCGAGAGATTCTCTTTTTCAGAGCCCTATGCGTGGTGCCGACTAGCCGCACGGGACACTAGCGGCCGGCTGCCTGGGTCCTCCCGCTGCTCGCCTGACGGAAACGGTGCGCTGATGAGCTTCAATGAGATCTCCTACTCCTCGAACGAGGGTGTGGCCGTCATCACGCTGAACCGGCCGGAGAAGCTGAACGCATGGACGCGGGTCATGGCCGGCGAGGTCTGGGAGGCGATGGGCCGCGCCTCCGACGATGAGGGCGTGCGCGCCGTGGTGCTCACGGGAGCGGGGCGGGGATTCTGCGCCGGTGCCGACATGAGCGAGCTGGAAGGTGTATCGGCAGAGACCATCCGGGCCCTCGATCCGAGTGTCGGCAGCGAGCGACGGTTCTCGATCCTCAGCGGGGACGCGACGGCGGGCGAGAGGGATCCCGCCAACTGCCGCGGCGCGCGGGAAGACTTCCGAAAGAGGTACTCCTACCTCTCCGCCGTTCCGAAACCGGTCATCGCAGCGATCAACGGACCTGCAGCCGGGGTCGGCTTGATCCTGGGGCTGCACTGCGACCTGAGGTTTGCCTCCGAGAACGCTCGTTTTTCGACGGCCTTCTCGAAGCGCGGCTTGATCGCCGAGCACGGTATCGGCTGGCTCCTCCCCCGCCTGATCGGGCACTCGAACGCCCTGGATCTGCTGTACTCGTCCAGGGTGGTTGGAGCCGAAGAGGCGCTGAGGCTGGGACTCGTGAACCGCGTGGTCCCCGGCGACAAGCTGCTGGACGAGACGCTCGCCTACGCCGCCGACCTCGCCTCGAACGTCTCCCCGCGGTCGCTTCGGGTGATGAAGCGCCAGATCTACGAGGCGCAGTTCCAGACGTTTGCCGACGCTTCCGAAGCCTCGGACGAAGAGATGCTCTTGAGCCTGCAGTCCGAGGATTTCAAGGAAGGGGTGGCCCATTTCGTCGAAAAGAGGGCCCCGCGGTTTACCGGAAGATCCCTCTGACGAGAGTAGGGGAATTCGCGATGAGAGAAGCCGTTATCGTCACTTCTGTCCGCACCCCGGTCGGCAAGGCCTCCCGAGGCGCGTTCAGCACGCTCCGGCCCGACGACCTTGGCGCTGTGGCAATTCGAGGGGCCCTCGAACAGACCCCGGGGCTCGACCCGGCGGAGGTCGAGGACGTGATTTTGGGGTGCTCCTTCCCCGAGGCGGAGCAGGGCATGGACGTGGCGCGCAACTCGGCGCTTCTGGCGGGCCTCCCGGAGTCGGTGGCGGGCGTCACGGTCAGCCGGTTTTGCGCTTCGGGGCTCCAGGCCATCGCCTTCGCGTCCCACGGAATCGCGGCCGGGATGGCCGACGTCCTGGTCGCAGGCGGTACCGAGTCGACGACTCGCATTCCCGGCGGCGGCAACCGGTTCATGCCGAGTCCCACCCTCATGCGGGAGCGCCCCGACGTGTTCTTGGGCATGGGGTTGACGGCGGAGAGGGTGGCAGAGCGGTACGGCGTCAGCAGAGAAGACCAGGACGCTTTCGCGGCCGAGAGCCACCGGAGGGCTCTGGCGGCCCAGGCCGAAGGGCGGTTCGATGCCGAGTTGATCCCCGTTCAAGTGACCCGTATCAAGCCGAGCGAAGGGGCAGAACCGGCGGTCGAGACCTTCGTCCATCGGGCAGACGAGGGGCCGCGAGCGGGAACGACGCCCGAAGGACTCGCCGCGCTGAAACCCGTGTTCAAGAAAGGGGGAACGGTCACGGCCGGGAACTCCTCTCAAAATAGCGACGGCGCTGCCGCCTCGGTTTTCATGAGCGCTGAAAGAGCTGCGACCTTGGGTCTCGAACCGTTGGGGCGGCTCGTCTCGTTCGCCGTGGGGGGAGTCGATCCCGGGGTGATGGGAATCGGGCCGGTGGTTGCGATCCCCAAGGCGCTGAAGCAGGCGGGCCTCAGGCTGGAGGATATCGACCTCATCGAGCTCAACGAGGCGTTCGCGAGTCAGTCGGTGTACGTTCTGCGGCATTTGGCCCTCGACCCGGCCAGGGTGAATGTGAACGGCGGAGCGATCGCGCTGGGGCATCCGCTGGGGTGCACCGGGGCCAAGCTCACCGCCACCCTGCTCCACGAGATGATCCGCCGCCGGGTGCGTTACGGCCTGGTGAGCATGTGCATCGCGGGCGGTATGGGGGCAGCGGGGGTCTTCGAGAATCTGCGCCCGTAGCTCGGGCCGTTTCGGGAAGGGAGGGCATCTTGGACTTTCATCTCTCCGGCATGCAGTCGGACATCAAGAAGGCGGCCCGCGAGTTCGCGGAGGGGGAGTTTCCGAAGGTCGCGCAGGAGTGCGACCGCAACGAGGCGGTCGACTTCGGGCTCCTTCGGAAGGCGCGCGAGCTCGGCTTCGCGGGCATCTTCGTGGACGAGAAGTACGGCGGGATGGGTTTCGGCTACCTCGAGACCGCCCTCGTCATGGAGGAGTTCTGGCGGGTCGATCCGGGGCTCGGCAGCGCGATCATGTGCACGTGCTTCGGGAGCGAGATGATCCTCCTCTTCGGGACCGAGGAGCAGAGGGAGCGCTACCTCACCGAGATCTGCCGGGACGGGAAGATCGGCGCCGTCGCCGCGACGGAGCCGGGCGCGGGGAGCGAC
>JACRCS010000173.1 GCA_016218905.1 Deltaproteobacteria bacterium | reverse complement strand
GACGGTCCCGCCGGCGAAGCTGAGTGTGACCGTCCGGAGCGCGTCGCCCTTCCAGACCTCTTCCACCGCGACCTCGTAGTCGGTCCAGATCATCTTGTGCCCCTCTCCCCACCGGGTGGAGGAGGAGACGACGGTACCAACCAGGATCGTCGAGCCGCGTTGGACCACCTGTTCGAACGACAGTTTCTGGGCAAGCCCGTGCGCCGGCGGCGCCGTCGCCAGGAACGCCAGAACGCCAATGGCCGAGAGTCCGCGCAGGATCTTCATGGGAGCCTCCTGAAGTGGCCGGAGTATAGGTAAATGGGGCCGGGGGTCGAGAGGGGGCCGTGCACGCCCCCGAAAACGAGGAGGCCGCCCGGAAAGGGCGGCCTCGATCGGGAAACGCCGTACGTTCGGACGCAACAGGGGATGGTCGTCGCTTCCACGTTCAGATCTCGGTTCGGTGAGCGAGCCGCGCTGGACGTCGAACCGGAAGGACCTGGAGCCTTCGGTTGTCGTCTACCGAAAACTCAGCCAGCGTGGCAGTGGCGCGACGGCGAACACTCGTTTCCCGTGCTCGAATCGGGCCGCTTCCCGGAACGGATGCTCCAGGTCGCTGTCGTCGGAGACGAGAACGTGCGGCATGCGTACTGGCAACCGTGCCGTGAAAACGAGCGACGACCGCTCAGATGTCTCGGTTTGCGCCCGGCTCCCCCCGGTGCAGCTCCTCGAACGTCCCGCGTCTTCGGATGACGCGACTGTCGTCGCCGTCGACGAGGACCTCGGCCGGGAGCGGGCGGGCGTTGTACTCGCTCGCCATCGCGAATCCGTAGGCCCCGGCGTCGAGGAAGACGACGAGATCGCCCGCCTCGGGCCTGGGGAGGAGCCGCTCGGCGGCGAGGATGTCCCCGGTCTCGCAGACGTCTCCGGCGACGTCGAGGGTCATCGGGACGGCCGCCCGGCCGACGACGCGGACGCGGTGCTCGGCTCCGTACATGGCCGGGCGCATGAGGGTGTTGAAGCCGGCGTCGACGTTGACGAACGTCTTCACCGGCGTCGTCTTCACAGAGTTGACGCGGGCGACCATGAGGCCCGACTGCGCGACGAGGAAGCGCCCGGGCTCGATCCAGAACTCCGGCTCGTAGCCGAGGAGGGCGACCTCCGCCTCCCAGATCGGCTTGAGCGCCTTCGCGAGGCCGGTCGGGCTCATCACCGTTTCGCCGTCGCGGAAGGGGATTCCGAGGCCGCCGCCGAGGTCGACGAACGAGACGCGGATGCCGAGGTCGGTCTTCAGCTCGCGAACGAAGGCGAGCATCTTCCGGGCGGTCTCCTCGTACGCGTCGGTCGCGGTGATCTGCGAGCCGATGTGGCAGTGGATGCCTGCGATGGAGACGTTCTGCAGGCGAGTCGCCGTTTCGTAGGCCGTCTTCGCAATGCCGCCGGCGAGGTGGACGCCGAATTTCGACTCGACGCAGCCGGTGTTGATCTGGTGGAGGGTGTCGGGATCGACGCCGGGGTTGATCCGGAAGGAGATCGGGGCGGTCGTCCCGAGGCGCGTCGCGGCCGCGGAGACCTGCGCGAGCTCGTCGAGGTTGTCGACGTTCAGGATGACGTCGTGCCGGAGGGCGAAGTCGATCTCGGAAGGGCTCTTGGAAGAGGAGGAGAACAGGATGTCTCTCCCCCTGGCGCCGGCGAGGAGCGCCGCGCGGGCCTCTCCTTCGGAGACGACCTCGGGAGCGAGCCCCTCGGACAGGATGAGCCTCACGATCTCGACGTTCGTGTTCGCCTTCAGGGCGTAGCGGATCCTCAGCTTCGGGAAGCAGGGGCCGAAGGCGGCCCGCAGGGAGCGGGCCTGCTCGCGGATCGTCTCCGCGTCGTAGACATAGAGGGGCGTGCCGTGGGCGGCCGCGAGCCGGGTGATGGCGGCGACTGCGAATGGATGGGCCGCCTGGCCGGTGCGGACGAGGAGGAGGCCGTCGCGGAGGGTCACAGGGACCTCCACGCCGGAGACGCCGGGGACGGAACGGGGCGGCGGCGGGCGGGGTCGGCGGGCGGGAGCGACGGAAAGCTGTTCATGGGACGTTCGCCGATTCTGCGGCCGCGGGGGGCCGGGGTCCAGACGCGACGCTTAGAATCGCGCGGTGAAGACTCGCCGCAGCCTCCTCGCCGACGCCGTATGCGCCTCGGCCCTCCTGGCCCTCCCTCGCTCCGCCCGGGCCGCGGCGCCCCCCGCGGGGCCCGTTCGCCCGAAGGCGTTTGCGGCCGGAGCGCGCGTGGCGCTCGTCTCCCCGGCGAGCCCGGAGGAAGAGCCGGAAGGGATCGCCATCGCCGAGGAGATCGTCGCCTCGCTCGGCCTCGTCCCGAAGAGGATGCCGGCGGCGGCCCGCCAGACGATGTACCTCGCCGGCACCGACGAGGAGCGGGCGGCCGACCTGAACTCCGCGTTCCGCGACCCGTCGATCGACGCGATCTGGTGCATCCGGGGCGGCTACGGCTCGGGCCGGCTCCTGCCGCTCCTCGACTGGGAGGCGATCCGGAAGAACCCGAAGCCCCTCCTCGGCTACAGCGACATCACGGCGCTCCTGAACGGCATCTACGCGAAGACGGGCCTCGTAACGTTTCACGCGCCGACCTGTTCCGGGAACCTCTCCGACTACTCGCTGGCCGAGCTGAAGAAGGTCGTCTTCTCGACGGAGCCCGCGGGCGTCGTCGCCGCGGCGCCTCCGGTGGAGCCGAAGGAAGGATTCGTCGATCGCGAAGACCGTCTCCGGAGGATCGTTCCCGGAACAGGCCGCGGCCGGCTCGTCGGCGGGAACATCAGCGTCTTCTCGATGATCGTCGGCACGCCGTGGGAGCCGCCTCTGGCGGGGTCGATCCTGTTCCTCGAAGAGGTCGGCGAGGATCCGTACCGGATCGACCGCTGGCTGACGCACTTCGTCCTGACGGGGCGTCTCGAGAAGTGCGCCGGGATCGTCTTCGGGAAGTTCAAGGACTGCGGTCCGCGGGACGAGGGGAGCTTCCAGGGATCGTGGACGTGGCAGACGGTCGTCGCCGACCGGCTCGGAAAGCTCGGAGTTCCGATCCTCGCCGGTCTCCGTTTCGGTCACGTCGCGGACAAGTCGACCCTTCCCGTCGGGGTCCTGGCGGAGCTGGACGTGGCGAAGGGGACCCTCACGCTGCTCGAGCCCGCCGTCTCCTGACGATGGCGAGGCCGGCACGCGAGTCGCGACGGGCCGTCCTCGCCCTGCTCGGGCTGCTGGCTACGTGGGCTCGGCCGTCGGCCGCGACCCCGGGCGGGGACGCCGCGGGCCTTCCCGTCGTCCTCTCCACCGGGTGGAGAGCGGCCGACGGCGAGCCGCCTGACGGTATCGCGGGAATCGGCCGGCTCGACTTCCGGCCGGCGGACCCGATGAGCGACCAGGCCCCGCGCGGCGGCGTCCGGTGGTACCGGATCCTCGTCGACCTCTCGCCCTTCGTCGGGCAGCCGCTCGCCTTCGGTGTGCCGGGGATCCGCGACGTGGACGAAGCCTGGTTCGACGGTGTGAGGATCGGCGGGCTCGGCGAGTTTGCTCCCGCCTCCGACACGGCTCACTTCGTCTCACGCGTCTACCCGCTCCCGACGGACCGGGTCGACTCCGCGGGGCCCCGCGAGCTGGTCCTGAGGGTC
>JACRCS010000172.1 GCA_016218905.1 Deltaproteobacteria bacterium | reverse complement strand
GGGCCCGAGCTCCACCCGGGCGGTGTCTTTGAGGAGCCCGGGCACGCCGCCGGGACCGGTCTTCACCACGACCTTCTCGAAGTCCGGGAGCGTCCGGGCGTAGCCCCGGGCCCGCACCATGTACTCCGCGCCCGAGAACTCGATCAGCCGGCCGCCCACCTCGTTGTTGGACTTTCGCACCGCCTCCATGACCATGTCGAGCGAGAGGCCATAGGCCGCCAGCCGGTTCGGGTCCACGGTGATCTGGTACTGCTTCTGGAACCCGCCGATGGAGGCCACCTCCGCGACGCCGGGCACCGACTGGATCGCGTAGCGAAGCGTCCAGTCCTGGTAGCTTCGCAGCTCGTCGAGCGAGTGCGTGCCGGAACGGTCGGCCAGGGCGTACTGGAACACCCAGCCTACGCCCGTTGCGTCAGGCCCGAGCTCGGTGTTGACCCCTTGGGGAAGGCGAGACTGAATCTTGGACAGGTACTCCAGGACCCGTGAGCGGGCCCAGTAGATGTCGGTGCCGTCCTCGAAGATCACGTACACGTAGGAGAACCCGAAGTCCGAGAAGCCCCGGATGGCTTTCACGTGGGGCGCCCCGAGCAGCGCGCTCACGATCGGGTACGTCACCTGGTCCTCGATGATGTCCGGGGAGCGGTCCCACTTGGAGTAGACGATGACTTGGGTGTCGGAGAGGTCCGGCAGGGCGTCGAGTCGGATCTCCTTCAGGGTGTAGACGGCCAGGGCGCAGACCACGGCCACGCCGAGCAGGGTCAAGGCCCGGTTGCGCGCGCAAAAGGAGATGATCTTTTGGATGAAGGTGAGGTTCGCCGGGTCGACCGCGGCGCCGTGACCGCTCATTTTCCCCCTCCGGCCGTCATCTTCGTCAGCGCCGCACGCAGCCGAGACTCGGAGTCGAGCAGGAAGTTCGCCTTGACGACGACCTTCTCGCCCTCCCGTACGCCGGCCAGGACCAGGGCCTTGCCCTCACCTCGCACGCCCACCTTGACCTCCCGGGGCTCGAAAGTGCCGGCTCCCGTCTCCACGAAGACGACCTTCCTGACGCCCGTGTCGATCAGGGCCGAATCGGGGATCGTCACCCCCTGCGCCGCGGCCAGGGCCAGCGACACATCGGCATACATCTGGGGCTTCAGGACCAGGTTCGGGTTCGGGAAGTCGAAGCGGACCTTGAGCGTCCGGCTCTCCGCCGAGAGGTAGGGGAACACGAAGGCCACCCGGCCCTTGAGTTGCACGCCGGTCTGGTAGGCCAGGGCGAGTGTCGCCTCCTGGCCGACCTTGACCGCGCCCGCCTCGTACTCGTAGAGGTCCGCCTCGATCCAGACCCGCGAGAGGTCGGTCACGTTGAAGAGCTCCATGCCCGGCTCCACCTTCTGACCCTCGAAGATGTCCTTGCCGGTGACGAAGCCCGAGACCGGGGCGTTCAGGGTCACGCTGCGCTGAATCGAGCCGGTCTTCTCGAGCTGGGCGATGAAGCTCTTCGGGACGTCGAAGAGCTCCAGGCGCCGGCGGGCGGACTGCTCGAGCTCCTGGCCGAGGCTCTTCACGTCGGGGCTCGCCGAGACGGCGAACTTCGCCGCCGTCTCCTTGGCCTTCAAGAACTCCTCCTGCGTCGCCAGGAGCTCCGGCGAGTAGAGGGAGAGAATCGGCTGGCCCTGCCGGACGGCCTGGCCGGTGAAGTTCGTGTAGAGCTTCTCGACCCAGCCCTCGATCTTCGTGTGGACGTGCCGGATCCGGGTCTCGTCGGGCACGACGATACCGACCGTGCGCACGGTGCGGCTGACCTTCTCTCGAGTGGCCGGAGCCGTCTGCACGCCCGAGAGCCGAAGCGCCTCTTCGCCGACGCGGATCGTGGCCAGCCCCTCGACGCCGCCCACGCCTTCGGGCGTCCCGACCTCGACCGAGAACACGGGCACGTAGTCCATGCCCATCTCGTCCTTCGCGGGGGTGGGGGAGGTGACGGCCGGGTTCATGGGGTTTCGGTAGAAGAGGAGCTTGCGCTCGCCCGTGGATGCCTGCGCCGCCGGTTTGTCGGAGAAGAAATCCTCTGCCTCGTTCTTCGGCTTCGAGGCGGCCGCCGGGGCCCCGGGCTGCTCCTCGATCTTCGTGAGCTTCATACCGCAGATGGGGCACTCCCCGGGCTTGTCGGCGATGATCCAGGGGTGCATGCCGCAGGTGTACTTCTCGCCTTTCCCGGCAACGGCCTTCTCCCCGCCGCGAGGGCCGAAGAGGCCGGCGTAGTACGCACCGCCTCCTGCAGCCGCGAGCAGTACGACCACGGCGCCGGCGACGAGCCGCTTGCGGGAAGGGCGCTTCTTCGGTTCGGGTGCGCCCGGGATCTCGATGTCTTCGGACATGTCTTTCTCTCCCTCGTAGGTCGGGGCTTGCGCTGGCCACGGATGGCCGAGTGCCGCCAAGGCCAGGGACAGCCGAAAGCGGCCCCCGACAATCAATCCGTTCTATGGCAAGGCTGTGGTTCCCACGGCCGCTTCGAGCTCCGCCCTCGCGATCCCTGCGTCGGCCCGCGCCCGTTCCAGTGCTAGGTTCGCCTCCAGCCAGCCGGTGTAGGACTCGATCAAGTCTGAGAACATGACCTTGCCGGCCGTGTAGCCCCGGGTGGAGGCCTCCAGCGCCGCCTGGGAGAGGTTGACGACCCGGTCGCCGAAGAGGGCTTCCTCCCGCAAGGCCTTGTCGAGGCGAAACCACGCTTGGTGCGCGCCGAAGAACGCCGAGGCCTCGGTCATCTCCAGGTCCTTCTTCAAGGCCTCGATCCGCTGACGGGTCTCGCGCAGGTAGGCGTCGTCCTTGCCGAACCACGGCATCTTGGGAAGCCCGGCGCCCATGGAGGCCGTCGTCGTGGTCGGGAAGGCCCCGCCGCCCTGCCCCATGGCGGCGCCCGCGCCGACCCGTGACACCTCGTCTCGCTCGTAGAGCGAGAGGTTCAGGCTGAAGCCAGGGTAGATCATGGTCTCGGCCATCTCCAGCATCCGCTCCATCTTGCCGATCATCGCGCGCATGCCACGAAGCTCCTGGCGCTTCTCTCGGGTTGCGGGGTAGAGATCCTCCTCCTTCACCGCTCCCCGGTTGGGCTCCCGAACGGCGGGAGCTCCGATGACGACCGCAGGAGCAAGGCTCAGGAGCATCCGGATCTCCGCCTCCATGTTGCGCTGGTCCTGGGACATGGTCTTGAGCTCTTCTTTCGCCTTCTCCCTCTCGATCCCGATCTTGATCACGTCCTGGAAGTTCGTCTCACCGGCTGAGTAACGGGCCGAGGCCGCCGCCTTCAGGTTGTCCAGGAGGTCGACCATCCGGGCGGTGATCTCCTTTGCACTCCGCACGTACAAGAGCTCCCAGTAGACCTTGCGAGCGGAGGTCACGGCGTCACGGCGGGCGGCCTCCACTTCTTCGCGCACGGCCCGGACGTCCTGCCCGACCACTTCTCCCTTCAGGGCAAGAACCCCGGGGAAGGGGAACTTGAGCGCCGGTGCGTCGGGGCTCTCGGCGCTGCCCACACCGGCCATGAGGCTCGCAGTGAAGACCGTGTACCGGCGAAGGATCGAGTCCAGGTTCTCCACCTGGCTGTAGCCCTCGAGCGCCGCGCGAAGCTCTCGCTCCTTCGACTGGATCGCAGGGCTGCGCAGCAGCGCCAGCGTCTCCAAGGTCTCCAGGGTGAAGCCGTCGGCCAGGGCCTTCTCCGTGGTTGCGGCGTCGTTCGCTGCGGGGCGAAGGGCTTCCAGACGGGAAGGTTCAGGAGCGTAGAAGGCGTCCTGCGCCACCGGCTCTGTCAGCGTCTTCTCCCAGCGAGCCTGCAGTTCGCGCAAACGAGCAACTTCGGCCTGGAACTCCGCATCGGAGGGCGACGGGCCGCGCTGCACCGCGGCGCCGGGTTTCCCGGTGGCCTGGGATTGGTAGAGGGTCGGGGGCTCGTAAGCGTCCAGCTCTCGGCTGAGGTCTCGGTATCCTG
>JACRCS010000171.1 GCA_016218905.1 Deltaproteobacteria bacterium | reverse complement strand
TCGACTCGATCAAGGAGCTGGTGGGCTCGGGCGGGAGGGGGGCGTCAGGTCGAACTGGAACCGGGCGGACCGGCGCCGGCCGCCCGCCGTCCCTTCGACGATGGCGAACCAGCGCCGATGCCCGCTCCCGCAGGCGGGGAGGATGACCTCGGCCTCCTGCCACCCGTCGGCCCCCGGGACGAGCCTGTAGCGGTGGTCGCCCATCGGCATCGACATCTCGAAAGACAGGTGGCTGTAGAGGAGGTCCAGCGGCGCGCCGTCGAGCTCGGCGCGCACGCGGAAGCGGTTCTTCGTGAACGCGAGGATCGGGCGGGACTCGAGGGACAGGACGAACCGGACGCCGCCCACGTCGACGCCCTGGTCGGCGAGGGTGACGTCCGGGACCGAAGCGGCGGTATTGATGGCGACGTCCCTCGCAGGCGCCTTCCCGGCGGGGCTCCGGCCACGGACCCACCAGATCCCGCCCAGGACGAGGGCGAGAACGACCAGGCCAAGCAGGGTATCGCGGAGCTTCATGGCGACCTCAGGAGTGGTAGTCGAGGCACTCGGCCAGGGCCGGGTCCTTGAGCGGGACGGCGTCGTGACGGGCGAGGGACCAGCCGAAGACGAGGGTGAAGAGGCCGAGGAAGCCGAGCGTCGCGGCGAGCTCGACGAACGGCAGGTGGGCGTGGGCGGCCGCCGCGCCGTGGCCCATCGCCGGAGCCACCATGACCGTGAGCTCCCAGAACTGCGCGAAGAGAAGGACGAGGGAGAAGGCGACGAGCTTCTTCGGCTGGCGCTTGGCGTCGCGCGGAAGGAGGAGCAGGAAAGGGACGACGAACTTGAGGAGCGGCAGGATCAGCAGGTAGGGGAGCCAGCCGTTGCTGGCCCGTTTCATGAAGTAGACGGTCTCCTCGGGGAGGTTCGCGTACCAGATGAGCATGTGCTGGCAGAAGTAGATGTAGGCCCAGAACCCGGTCGACGCGAAGACCATCTTCCCGAGACTGTGGAGGTGGTTCTCGTTCAGGAAGCCCTTCAGCTGCCCGCTCATCACGAGGAGGCCGGCCACGACGGCGACGAACGCGGTGCCGGTCTGGACGACGTCGGTGAAGACGAGGACGGCGAACATCGTCGAGAACCAGTGAGCGTCGAGGGAGAGGAGGAGGTAGAAGCTGACGACGCTGATCGTGAAGGCGAAGACGACGAGGAAGAGCGCCGAGAGGGTCCGGCTCGTCCGGCTCGCGCCGATCCCGCCCTCGCGGTCCTGGCGGCGCGAGGCCCCGGTGAGGAGGGCTGAGAAGACGACCCAGAGAAGGAGGCTGGCGCCGACGAGGGCATAGAACATCGTCATGTTCAGGAAAGGCGCCTTGTGGGTCAGGAGCGCGTCCTTGGCGACGGCCTCCGCGTGCGACCAGTGGTAGAGGGAGTGGGCCCCGAGGCCGACGGCCAAAGTCAGGACGCCGCCGGGGAGGAGCCACGCCGTCATCGCTTCCGGGATGCGGCGCATCGTGACGGACCAGTTGCCTCGGGCGAGGTAGAGAATCGCGAGCCAGGCGGCGCCGAAGACGCCGAGGCCGAGTGCGAAGAAGGACCCGATGAGGTAGGCGCTCCAGGCGAGCTCTGCGTGCCCGCCGGCGAAGGCCCACCCGAGGGCCGCGCCGCCGATCAGGACGAACGCGATGGCGAGCCCCTGGACGCTTCCCGGGACAGAGAGCCGGCCCGGCGCAGCGGGAAGGGACTGGGCGTGATCGAGGCTCATGACTTCCCTCCGGAGACGGCAGCGGCCGCCGGGGCGGGGGCGGCCTGGGCAGGCGTCGCGGCGGCGGGTGCGGCGGCAGGGGCGACGGCGGGCGGCGCGACAGGCTCGACGGACTGCAGCTGCCGGATGTAAAGGACGACGGACCACGCGTCCTTCTGGTCGACCTGCCGCGAGTGGCTCGGCATCGAGTTCTGGCCTCGCATCGGGCGGTGGAAGAGCTGGCCGTCGGGCCAGTCCCTCACCCTCTGCGTCATCAGGCTCGGGGGCTTGGGGAAGAGCGCGGTGACGATGCCGTCGCCGGCCCCCTTCGGACCGTGGCAGGTGATGCAGACGTTCTCGAAGACGAACTTCCCGTGGGCCAGGACCTCGGGCGTCGGCTGGAGAGGGTTCTTCAGCGCGGCACCGGCCTTGTCGGCCTCGTTCTGGGCGTAGGCGTAGGGATCCTCGCCAACGGCGACGGTTCCCGGCTGAGGCTCCATGAGCCCCGTGGCGCGCGCGCCGAAGAGGTCTTTCCGCTGCGGCTTCAGCTTGAGCTGGTCGCCCATGTCGAGCCGGTTCCCTTCGCGATGGGGTGTCCGTCCGGCCGGCAGGCCGAGGTCGCACCCAGCGAGGAGCATGGAGAGTGCCAGCGTCGCGAGCGCGAGCGTGCGGGCGGCGTTACGCATCGGCCTCTTCTTCACCCTCTTCCTCCTCTTCGTCCGCTTCCTCCCCGTGGTCGCGATCTCGGAGGTCAAGGGCGTGATGGACCCGAAGGTCGCGCAGAGCGCGCCCAAAGACCCTCCCACAGACGCCTTCGCCGCCAAAGCGGCGCACCAGGAGGCCTGAGCCATGACGCCGACCTCGAACAAGGGCGTCCTCGGTCACTTCTGCGAGCCGGCCGAAGCCCTGGCCGCCGCCGCGAAGGTCCGCGATGCCGGCTGGAAGCACTTCGACTTCCTGACCCCGTTCCCGATCCACGGCATGGAGGAGGCCATGGGGCAGAAGCGCTCGTGGATCCCCTGGGTGACGGCGGTCCTCGCCCTCTGCGGGATCCTCTTCGCGCAGGGGCTCCAGAACTTCGTGATGATCTTCGACTGGCCGATGAACTTCGGCGGCAAGCCCCACGCCTCGTGGCCCGCCTTCATCCCGATCACCTTCGAGGCGATGGTCTTCTGGGCCGCGCTCGGGAGCGCCCTCGTGGCGATCGTCGCCGGCAAGATCGACACCATTCCGCAGCCACCGCCGATGCTCGTGAAGACGGGAGCGACGATCGACCGCTTCGTCCTCTGGATCTCCGCGACCGACCCGAAGTGGGATGCCGCAGAGGC
>JACRCS010000174.1 GCA_016218905.1 Deltaproteobacteria bacterium | reverse complement strand
TCCGCATACGTGGAACAGCCGGCACTGGCACGAGTATCCGAGCTACGGGTGGCGCTACGAACGGCGGCCCGGCCACTGGTCTCCGTACTATCGGTGGTGGTGGCTGGACGGCCGGGCGGTCCTGGCGGTCCCCCCGAGGGTAACCGTCGTGCAGTACTCGACGGGTTGCTACCGACTCCACGGCGACGGCTTCAGCACCCCGTACTACTGGGTGTGGGAGCCCTACGCGAGGACCTACTACTACGCGCCCCCGCCGCTGCCCGTCGCGCCGGCGCTGGCACCCGAACCCGACGTCGTCTACGTAGAGCCGGCGCCAGCGCCGGCGGCGGCGCCGGTGGTGCGGAGCTCGGGAGGAGGCAGTGAGGCCGCCGGTACGATCATCGGCGGGGCCGTGGGCGGAATCCTCGGCTCCACCGTCGGACGGGGGCAGGGGAAGATCGCGGGCGTCCTGGTGGGGACGCTGCTCGGCGCCATCGTCGGCAACAACATCGGCCGGTCCGTCCAGGAGACGGACGAGCTCCACGCGGCTCACGTGCTCGAGAAGAACAGGACGGGACAGCCTTCCAACTGGGTCAATCCCGACACCGGGGCCGAGGTGATGGTGGTCCCCAAGCGAACCTTCCAGCGGCCTTCCGGCGAGTACTGCCGGGAATACCAGACCGAGATCGTCGTGGGCGGGCAGAGGCAGATGGCCTACGGCACGGCGTGCCGGCAACCCGACGGGCAGTGGAAGATCGTCAAGTAAGCTCCCCTCCCGGTCATACCGAGACGAGCGGCCCGAAAGGGCCGCTCGTCGTTTCAACACCTCACGGCGGCTGAGAAAGCGAGCCGATCGCCGCGCCGGCTTCCGCTCCTCAGGAGACCGTGTGGTAGTCTCGATTCCACGTTCTCTGTGCCACGGCTGCCTCCGGGATGCGTCCTGGCCGAGCGCGCCTGCGCCGGCTCCTTCTTTAGCTTAGCCACGGTCGCGCCCGCGGAGGAAGTCTGCTAAATAACACAGGAAAGAAGAGTCTTCCGACTCTACGGTCCCACCGAGTTTGACGACCTAACTGACGAGTGGTAAGAAAGGGCATCTCTTTCTCGTGACCTTTTCGTACAGGAGGGATTGAAATGGCGAAGTATCTCAAATTGACCGGATTTCTGGCGTCCCTGGCCTTTGCGGCGAGCTTTGCGGGCGCGGGTAAGGCCTCCGCCGCCGCTGCCCAGGCGTGGACGGGGAACCTGAACGCGGTCATCGGTCAGAGGCTCTTGGACAACGACTGGGACCCGGTCGACGACCAGCTTCAGTTGAGCCTCGAGGCGGACTTCCGCCAGCAGTCCTGGCCGGTGAGCCTCGCGGTGGGGATCTCCTATTCCTGGAAAGACGACAGCGCCTCGGAGAACGTCGGCGGCGTGATCGTCGATGGCGACTTCGAGGCCAAGCTCTGGGAGTTCGACCTGGGAGTGAAAAAGATCTACGACACCTACGGGTTGCCGGTGAACCCCTTTGTGGGCGTGGGCCTTGCCGTGATCAGCGCCCGGGTCGAGGCCGACGCCACCGGGAACTTCGGGGGTGTTATCGTGCGTGCCAAGGACGACGACACCGACACCGGCTTCGGCGCCTGGCTCTCGGCCGGTGCGTACGCGACGATCGCCAGGAACTGGAACCTCGGTGTGCAGGTAAAGTACACGGCAATGGAGAAGCTGGACCTGCTCGACGAGAACGTGAAGAGCTCCTCCTTCCAGTGGGGCGCTCTGGTCGGCTATCGCTGGTAAGGGCGTCGGACAATTCTGAGCGACCTTACGCGTGGGGGAGGGCGGCCGCACGGCCGCCCTCTTTCGCTCCGCGCTTCCATCCGCCCCCTCGCCCTCAACCTCACCCCTAATCCGCCTCACCCTCAACCCGCCTCACCCTCAACACCCTCAACCTGCCGGCTTTACATTTGTAGGGGCGTCTGATAAGGAAGCCGCGGCGCCGGAGCCCCGGCTCCACGGCAATCGTGCGGAAAGGAAGTCCCTCCCATGTCGCTTCGAATCTATAACGGCCTCACGGACCGCAAGGAGCCCTTCGAGCCCATCGAGCCGGGCCGGGTCCGCATGTACGTGTGCGGGGTGACGGTTTACGACCTCTGTCACATCGGCCACGCCCGCTCGGCGGTGGTCTTCGACGTCGTCGCGCGCTACCTGCGCTACTCCTCCTACGATGTCACCTACGTGCGCAACTTCACCGACGTCGACGACAAGATCATCCGCAGAGCGCAGGAGGAGGGCATCAGCACGCGCGAGCTGGCCGAGCGGTACATCGAGGCCTTCTACATCGATATGGATGCCCTCGGGATCGAGCGTCCGACTCACGAACCCCGGGCCACGGAGTACGTGGAAGAGATGGCTCGCCACGTCGAGAAGCTGGTCCGGAGAGGGCGCGCCTACGCGATCGACGGGGACGTCTACTTCGCGGTCGGCGAGTACCCGCCGTACGGGAAGCTCTCCAAGCGCTCGCTCGACGAGCTCATGGCGGGAGCTCGGGTCGAGGTCGACGCGCGTAAGCGAAACGCTCTCGACTTCGCCCTCTGGAAGGCCTCGAAGCCGGGCGAGCCCTCGTGGCCGAGCCCCTGGGGGGCCGGCCGTCCCGGCTGGCACATCGAGTGCACGGTGATGAGCCAGAAGCTTCTGGGTCCCACCTTCGACATCCACGGAGGCGGAAAGGACCTCGTCTTCCCGCACCACGAGAACGAGATCGCACAGGCCGAGGCGGCGACGGGCGAGCCCTTCGTCCGCTTCTGGATGCACAACGGCTTCGTCAACATCAACCAGGAGAAGATGTCGAAGAGCTTGGGGAACTTCTTCACGATCCGGGAGGTCCTCAAGGTCGTAGACCCGGAGGTGCTCCGGCTCTTCCTCCTCTCCCACCACTACCGGAGCCCGGTCGACTACAGCGACGAGTCCCTGCGGGAC
Source organism: Deltaproteobacteria bacterium (assembly GCA_016218905.1). Next base: position 7,858 of record JACRCS010000174.1, on the reverse strand, counting down.
GCCGGCGCCAGCCTCGACCGGCTCTACGGGCTCCTCCAGCGGATCGACGAGGTCTTGGAGGGCGGAACCGCGCCCGGCCAGGTGCCGGTAGAGGAACTGGGGGACGGGGAGCGGGCCGCCCACGAGGCGGTCCTCGGGCTTTTTTACGAGTTTGAAGAGGCGATGAACGACGACTTCAACACCGCCGGTGCCCTGGGGCACCTCCACCGCTGTGCCAGGCAGTTCGGTTCGTTCCTCCACGAAGGCGTCGAGACGAGGCCGAGCACACTGGCGGTCCTCCGGTACGCGGCGGAGAGCCTGCGGCGCCTGGGCGGAGTGCTCGGGCTCCTCCAGCGACGGCCCACGGACTACTTCGCCTCCAAGAAGAGAGAGGCCATGGAAGACCTCGGCCTCACGGAGGCGGAGATCGAGGCGAAGATCGCGGAGAGAGCCGAGGCGAGAAAGGCGCGCGACTGGAAGAGAGCCGACGCGATCCGGGACGAGCTCCTGCAGAAGGGCGTCGTACTGGAGGATACGCCGAAGGGAACGGTGTGGAAGGCAAGGTGAAGCGGGTTTTCGGTCGTCGGTTCTTGGAGTTTTCGGTTTTCGGTTTTCGGTTAAGGCCAATGCAGATCTATACTTCATAACCGATAACCGATAACCGATAACCGATAACCGATAACCGATAACCGATAACCGATAACCGATAACCGATAACCGATAACCGATAACCGATAACCGATAACCGACAACCGATAACCGACAACCGATAACCGACAACCGACAACCCGATGTCTCACTTCCGCCTCGTCTCCGACTTCCAGCCTTCCGGCGACCAACCCGCCGCCATCGAGTCGCTCTCTCAGGGCATGCGCGAGGGGCGCAAGCACCAGGTCCTCCTCGGCGTCACCGGGTCGGGAAAGACCTTCACCATGGCCAACGTCATCGCCCGGATGGGCCGGCCGGCCCTCGTCCTGGCTCCCAACAAGACGCTGGCCGCGCAGCTCTTTGCCGAGTTCAAGTCGCTCTTCCCCGATAACGCGGTAGAGTACTTCGTCAGCTACTACGACTATTACCAGCCGGAAGCCTACATTCCGCAGCAGGACCTCTACATCGAGAAAGACTCCTCCATCAACGACCGCATCGACCGGCTGCGCCACGCCGCGACGCACTCGCTCCTCACCCGTCGCGACGTGATCATCGTCGCGAGCGTCTCCTGCATCTATGGCCTGGGCGATCCGGAGGCCTACCAGGAGATGGTTCTCTACCTCGAACAGGGGCTCGAGGTGGATCGAGACAAGGTCCTGCGCAAACTCGTCGACCTCCAGTACCAGCGAAACGACATCGACTTCCACCGCGGGACCTTCCGGGTGCGGGGCGACGTGGTGGAGATCTTCCCGGCCTACGAGGAAGAGCACGCGATTCGGGTCGAATTCTTCGGCGATGAGATCGAGGCCATCGCGGTCGTAGATCCGTTGCGGGGCAAGCGGCTCGGGCGGATGAAGAGCATCCTGATCCCGCCGGCTTCCCACTACGTGACGCCGAAAGAGGTGCTGGAGCGGGCGATCCGTACGATTCAGGAGGAACTGCGAGAGCGCCTGGCCTCGCTCCGGGCCGAGAACAAGCTCCTGGAGGCGCAACGCCTGGAGCAGCGGACGCTCTTCGACATCGAGATGCTGGAGGAGATGGGCTTTTGCAGCGGGATCGAGAACTACTCGCGCCACCTGACGGGGCGTGCGCCCGGGGAGCCTCCTCCGACGCTCCTCGACTACTTCCCCAACGACTTCCTGCTCTTCGTGGATGAGAGCCACGTCACGATCCCGCAGGTCGGCGGGATGTACCGCGGCGACCGGTCCCGGAAGGAGACCCTGGTGGAGTACGGATTCCGGCTCCCTTCCGCCCTCGACAATCGGCCGCTGCGGTTCCAGGAGTTCGAGGGAAGGATCAACCAGGCGGTGTACGTCTCCGCAACGCCCGCTCGGTACGAGCTGGAGCGCGCCGCGGGCGAGATCGTCGAGCAGATCATCCGCCCCACGGGGCTCGTCGACCCCGAGATGGAGGTGCGCCCGGCCGGCAACCAGGTCGAGGACCTGCTGGAGGAGATCCGGAGGACGGTCGAGCACGGGTGCCGGGTGCTCGTCACGACCCTCACCAAGCGCATGGCCGAAGACCTCACCCGGTATTACGGCGAGCTCGGGGTGAAGACCTGCTACCTCCACTCGGACATCGACACCCTCGAGCGTGTGAAGATCATCCGTGAGCTTCGCCAGGGAGTGCACGACGTCCTGATCGGGATCAATCTTCTCCGGGAAGGACTCGACATCCCGGAGGTCTCACTCGTCGCCATTCTCGACGCAGACAAGGAAGGGTTCCTCCGGAGCGAGACGAGTCTCATCCAGACCTCCGGCCGGGCGGCCCGAAACGTCGGCGGCAGCGTGATCCTCTACGCGGACCGCGTGACGGGCTCCATCGAAAGGGCGCTGAACGAGTGCCGCCGGCGCTGGGAGCTCCAAGTCGAGTACAACGCGCGACACGGGATCTCTCCCGAGTCGGTGCGCCGGCGGATCGACGACGTGCTCTCCTCGGTCTACGAGATGGACTACGTGACGGTGCCGCTGGCCGCTGAAGAAGAGGCTCCCTATCGGGATCCACGGGAGGTGGATCGCGAGGTCGAGCGGCTGCGTCGCAAGATGCTCGACGCCGCTTCGAGCCTGGAGTTCGAGGAGGCGGCCCGGTACCGGGACGAGATCAAGAAGCTCCAGGAGCTCGCCATGAAGCTCTTCCCGGAGCGAGCGCCGGCCTGAACGGCCCCTCGTGGTCGCCCTCCGCTTGCTTTCCCCGTTCCAAGCACGCGCCCATCTTCTAAAGAAGGAGATAGCAGCGGCCGATCGGTAGGCCATTCCGGTCACCGGGGCGCCCGAGGTCCGCCACGAGACAGGGTGAATCCATCCCCCAACGACTTCTGTGGCATGGGCTTGGAGTTCCGGGAGGCGAGCGGTCGATGCGCTGGAAGGGCCGGCGCCCGTTGGAGCGAGTTGGAGTGGCAACGGTGAGGGACGCCAGCGAGCGCAACGCAGACGAGTTCCTGGCAGAGGCCGACGAGATCCTCGAAGGCGTCGCCGAGGACCTTCTGTTGCTCGAAGCCTCGGCAGGAGAGGGCGAGGCCGAGCCCGAGGTGATCAACAGCATCTTCCGGGGAGCCCACAGCCTGAAGGGCATCTCGGGGATGTTCGGCTTCGTGCAGGTGACGGAGGTCTCCCACAAGATGGAGACGCTCCTGGACTCGCTTCGGATGGGACGGACCGCCTGCTCGCGGTCGACGATCGACCTCCTCTTCGAAGGCGTCGATCTCCTGAAGAGTCTCTGCACGCGGATCGGCTCGGGGCTTCTGACCGACGACCCGAAAGTGGCTCCCTTCGTGGAGCGGCTTCTCGGCGCCTGTCAGGGAGCGGAGACCGACCCGCAGGATCCTGTCGCCGCGCTCGGGCTCGCCGAAGACGTGCTCCGGGTCCTCACGGAGTACGAGCTCCACAGACTGCGGACCACCCTCAAGGACCCGAAGCGGAAGCTGATTCGGGTGCGGGCCACCCTGCCCCTCTCCTCCTTCGACTCCGACCTGGAGGCGCTCAACAAGGCGCTGAGGCCGTGTGGGGAGATCATCTCGACCTTGCCCGCTCCGGGCGCCCCCGCCGACGAAGCTCTCGAGTTCGACCTCCTCCTGGGGGCGAAGTCTTCGCTGGACGACGTCCGGGCGGCGTGCGGGCCCTTCCGGACCGATCTGTTGACGCTTCCGCCCCCTGACGGAGCGAAGATACCCCCTGCGGAGCCCGGCCAGCCTCCCGCGCCTGCAGATCCGGACGTTTGGCCCGAAGAGCGGGCTCTCCTGGAGTCGGGCTCGGAGGCTGCTGACGCTCCGGCCAGGATCCGTGCGCGGGGGGAGGGCGACCTGCGCAGCCTCACCAAGACCATCCGAGTCGACCTGCCGAAGCTCGACGCGCTGATGAACCTCGTCGGAGAGCTCGTCCTGACCAAAGGCCGCATTCAGATCCTGAGCGAGAAGCTCCGGGAAAGGATGGGGTTCACCGGCGACGCCCTCGAGCTCACCAAGGCCCAGAAGGAGCTGGAACGGAAACTCTCCGAGCTCCAGCAGGCGGTCATGGAAGTGCGCATGATCCCGCTGGGCCAGGTGTTTTCGAAGCTCCACCGGGTCATGAGGAAGATCCTTCAGGGCACCACCAAGGAAGCGGACCTCGAGATCTTCGGGGCCGAGACCGAGCTCGACAAGCTGATCGTGGAGGATCTGAGCGATCCGCTCGTCCAGATCATCCGCAACGCGGTCGATCACGGAATCGAAGAACCGCAGGTGAGGATCAGCCGCGGCAAACCGGTCAAGGGCACGGTCCGCATCTGCGCGCGACAGAGGGGAAACCACGTCGTCATCGAAGTCTCCGACGACGGCGCCGGCCTCAGCCGCGAACGGATCCGCGCCAAGGGGCTGGAGAAGGGGTTGATCCAAGAGGGCACGATCCTGGACGAGAAGGAACTCCTCGACCTCGTCTTCATACCCGGTTTCTCGACGCGGGAGGAAGTCACCGAGATCTCCGGGCGAGGCGTGGGCATGGACGTAGTCCGGAGGAACATCGCGAATCTCTCGGGCTTGATCGAGCTCAGCAGCGTAGAGGGGAAGGGCACGACCATCACCATCATCCTCCCGATCACGCTCGCGATCATCCAGGCGCTGCTGGTGGACGCGCACCGTCAGACGTACGCGATTCCTCTCAACAGCGTGCTCGAGACCCTCGCCGTGGAGCCGGGACAGGTGAAGGCCATCGAAGGCCGACCGGTGCTCCATCTCCGGGAGCAGACGCTCCCGTTGGTCCGGATCGATTCGCTCTTCGGCGTCCGGCCGGGCGAGGCAATGCCCGCCTACGCAGTGGTGGTGGGAATCGCGGAAAAGCGGGCGGCCTTCGCGGTAGACAATCTGATCAGTCAGCGCGACGTGGTGATCAAGAGCCTGGGCCGCCGGCTCCAATCGCTGCGTGGGATCGCCGGGGCCACGGACGTAGGCGACCAGAGGACGATCCTCGTCCTGGACGTGGCGGCCCTGGTAGACCAGGTATTCGCGGCGGCGTGAGGACGGGGCATATGGCCGTGAGTTCAAAAGCTGAGGATTTGGCTCGTTGGCGTCTCTCCGTCCTGGACACCCTGCGCGAAGACGCGGGGGCGAAGGAGGATTCGATCCCCGAGGCTGCTCCCCTGGAACGCCTCGAGGTGCTGGCCTTCGCCGTCGGGTCCGAGACCTATGGAGTTCGGATCGAGGAGGTCTCCGAGATTCTCCTGCCGCGCCCGGTGACGGCGCTGCCGGGTGCGCCCGCGTTCGTGCGGGGGCTGGTGAGCCTGCGGGGAACCATGCTCCCGGTCATCGATATGGCGGCCCGCCTCCGCCTGAGCGAGTCGCAGCCTCTTCGTACCTCCAGGATCGTGGTGCTCCGAGACGGAGAGGAGCGGATGGGGTTCTGGGTCGATCGGGTGATGGGCGTCATCCGTTTCGCGGGCGACGAGGTCGAGAGCACGGAGTTCGCGGCCTCCGTCGATAGCGAGTTCCTTCGCGGCATCGGCTACGATCGCAAGGGTACCCTGGTGGCCGTGCTGAGTGGCGCGCGGCTCTGCGACTTCGCCCTGGCGGACGCATGAAGAGCGCGGCGAAGCTCCAGCTCCTTTGCTTCCGCGTGGGGGGAAGGGCCTTCGGCGTCGACATCATGGCGATCCGAGAAATCCTGAGGAACCAGAAGTTCACCCCGGTTCCGCACATGCCGCCGTCCGTCGCCGGAGTCCTGAACCTTCGGGGCGACCTGATCGCCGTCGTCGACATGCATCGGGTGCTCCTGCGAGAGAACGTCTCGACGGGCGCGGAGGACTCGAAGCTGGTGGTGGTCTGCGCCCGAGGCCGGACCCTGGGCCTGCTGGTCGACCAGGTGCTCGACGTCGTCTCGGTGGGCGTGGAGAGCCTCATGCCCATCCCCGCCGGAACGAGGGACCCGAATCCGGTGGTGCTGGGGGCTTTTCGCCGCGAGGAGGGATCGGGCGAAGTTGCGGTCCTGGTTCGCTTGGGGGCGCTCATCGAGGGCGACCCGGAGCCTTGCCTCGAGGAGGCCGGTCTCGGATGAAGTGGGAAGAACTCGGGATTTCTCTGGGCGGCGGCTTGGCAGCCGCCGCGGTCGGGGCGCTGGGAGTCATGGGCCCCTGGGCCGTCCTGGCGGGCTTCGCCGCCGGAAGCGCGGCCGCTTTCGGGCTCCGACGGCACCTGAACCGGAGGTGGTCCGAGCGGGAGAAGGCGTACCGAGAGGCCTTCGAGGCCCTGGCGGCGGACGACCCGGCGCAGGCGCCTGCCGCGGCTTCGTCCTTTCCCGGTGCGGAGCGGGTGCGCGGCAGGCTCATCGAAGCAGACCTTCGGTCCAGGGCTGCCGAGGACGCGCTCGCGAAGGTCAAGGCGGAGATGCGGGCCCTTCGAAGCGAACGCCAGCTTCGCGCCAGGCAGCTGGCGGCCCGGTCGCGCGACGCCCTGGCGGAGTGCTCGGGGGGGGCATCGCGCCTTCCTCAGCCGCTTACCGATTCCTCGGCCGGGCTGCGCGCGGCGCTGGCCGACATGCGGGGCGCCTGCTACGAAGCGCAGGCGGAGATCGAGGCGATGTCGAACGCCTGTGAAGCCGGTCGTGGAGCCGTCGGTGGAGCCGTGGAAGGGCTGGCGAGGGGACGCTCCTCCGCTCGGACGATGGTGCTCTGGGGGGAGAGGAGCTCCGCCTCCGCCATCGAGTTGACCGTTGCTCTGGGCGAGGTGAGGCACCTGGCCGAGGACGTGGCCCGACGGTCCGAGGCGGCCCTGGCCGAGGCGGAGAGTGAGCAAGGGATCCTCGGAGAAGCCCTCGACAACTTCAGCCGGCTCAAGAAGGGCGTCGACGAAGCGGCTGCGGTCGGGAGGAGGCTCGGGGCCAGGATCCAGTCCATCGGCGCGGTACTGACCGTGATCGAGGACGTGACCGAGCAGACGAACCTCCTCGCCCTGAATGCAGCGATCATCGCCGCCCAGGCCGGAGAGCACGGCCGCGGTTTCGCGGTCGTAGCGGACGAGATTCGAGACCTGGCCGAGCGCACCGCCGATTCGACGAAGGAGATCGGTGCGCTGATCGAGGCCATCCAAGGCGAGTCGAACGTGGCTGTCCAACTGATCGAGCGGGAAGCCAACCAGGTGTGCGAGGGACTCGAACTCGCGGGGAGAGCGGTCGACGAGCTCGGCTCCCTGCTCGAACACCTGCGAGGTTCCGCCGACGGTGCGGTGTCGGCCTCACGGGAGGTCGCCACCGTCGAGCAGCGGGCGGCCGAGCTCTCGAAATCGGTTTCGAGCTGCGCAGACTCGGCCCTCGCGATCGAACAGGAGGCTTCGGAGGCAGAGGCTACCTGTCGCGGGGCCGCGGAGCAGCTCCGGGATTTCCAGGAGCGGATGTCGCGCCTTCTCGCCAGCGTGCACGAGCAGGACGCCGCGGCTGCACGTCTGCGGGAGGTGGAGTCGCAGATAGAGGAGTGGAAGACCGGTGCGGCCAAGGGCCTCCGCTTGGAGAAGGTGAACGCGCTCCTGGGCGAACTCGTCGAGAAGGCCGAGGAGGAGGCAACGTGACCGCCCTGAGGGCACGACTTCTGGCGACCCTCGGCGCGGAGCTCTTGCTGGTCTGCGCCGGTCTGGGCGTGTACGCGAGCCTCCGGGGGGACCTCACGGCCGGCCAGACCTTGGGCAGGATCGTCGTTCCTGCGGTGGCGATTTCGGGTCTCCTCCTCGCGGGCTTCGGTTGGGCGCTCGGCCCCGTGCTGCTGCGGCCTCTTCGGG
>JACRCS010000196.1 GCA_016218905.1 Deltaproteobacteria bacterium | reverse complement strand
GAAGCGAGTTCGCGCGGGCCCCGCTCGCGGGCCGCCCGACGCGGTAACTGGTCGACCGCGAGCAACAGGCGGCCGTGAGACGCACCGCCCCACACGCGGCCCCCTGCCGAAGCGACGGGACGGTGAAGCTGGTTCTCCCCCGGGTCTCCGGGTCTGCGGGTCTCCGATCCCCGGCTTCCCGATCCCGATTTCGCCGGAATGCCGGCGCACCCCCCGGCTCAGCCGCAGGCGTTGCAGACGCCGTCTAGCGTGAGAGCGAGAGTCCGGACGGTCCGCCCGTCGGGAAGGACGCCCCGTTCTGCGACGCCGAAGTCCTGCCAGGCCACGTCCTCCACCCTTCCGCAGTCCCTGCAGACAAGGTGGTGGTGCGGCGCGACGCGGGCGTCGTAGCGTGTCGCGCCGTCCTTCACGCTCATCCCGGTCACGAGCCCCGCGCGCGTGAGGGAATGAAGGACGTTGTAGACCGACGCGCGGGAGAGGACGGGCCCACCGGCGTTGACGGCCGTCTCAACTTCCTCGGCCGTCGGGTGCCGGTCGGTCGAGGCGAGGTACGCGAGCACCGCCACTCGCGGCTCCGTCACCCGGAGTCCTCTCGCACGCAATAGCCCTTTCAGCGGATCGTTCTCGGTCCCCACGAGATTTAGAATAGTTCCAGACGAGCTGAAGCGCAAATCCCCGCCCGCCGGCCTGGGTCCGGCGTCGGTTTCGTCAGGGCTTCGCTTCGGCGGCCGATGTGATGAACGCGCGGCCGAAGCGGGAGAGCCGGGGGCCTTGCGTGAACGCAGGATTCCAGCTCCACATCACACCGACGGCCCGGCCCAGGAGGTCGATAACGGGCCGGGTGCCGAAAAAGCGCGCGTCGCGGCTCTCGTCCCTGTTGTCCCCCATCAGGAAGACCTCTCCCTCGGGGACGGTGATCGGACCGAAGTTCCGGAGAGCGGGCTTATCAGGGAGGATCCGGATCGGGTGAGTCCTCTGGTCGAGGCCTTCCGTCCCGAGGATCTCGATCTCGCCGTCTTCGAGGGTCCGCGGAGGAAGGAACTCCACCTTCTGCGCTTTGCCGTTCACGAGGAGCGCCTCGTTGCGCAGCTCCACCACGTCGCCCGGCAGGCCGATGAGCCGCTTGACGAACGGGACGCTTCCGCCGTCCGGGTTCCTCACCACGACGACGTCGCCGCGGCGGGGCACCCCGGTCTTCATGAGCCGAACCTTCGAGAACGGCAGGCGGATCTGGTAGGCGGACTTCCAGACGAAGACACGGTCTCCCTCGAGGATCGTCGGCTTCATGGAGCCGGTCGGGACGACGTACCAGTCGGCGAGAACCGACCTTCCCGTCAGGATGACGGCGGCCATCAGGACGAGCTGACGAACGTCCTTCAGGATCTGCTTGCGTTTCTCAGTCGAAATGGCCATCGGGCGCGGAGTTTCGCACAGTCCGGGCCACGCCCCAGCCGGGCTATCCTCCCGTCATGACGACCGGCTATACGGACGACCACGCCGCCGCCGGAACGAAGGTGGCGCTCCCGGTCCTCGAGACGTGGCCCTCTCAGTACGGGGACGACTACGAGGTGGCGATCACGATCCCGGAATTCACCTCGATCTGCCCGAAGACCGGACTCCCCGACTTCGCGACGCTCGTGGTGACGTACGTTCCCGACGCCAGCTGCGTGGAGCTAAAGTCCTTCAAGGAGTACCTCCTCGCCTACAGGAACCTCGGGATCTTCAACGAGAACATCGTGAACCGCGTCCTCGCCGATCTCGTGGCCGCGACGCACCCGCGACGGATGTCCGTGAGGGGCGTCTTCACACCGCGCGGAGGGATCCAGACGACCGTCGAAGCGCGCTGGCCGCGCGCATTCGGTGCTTGACAGAGCCTGCATTCCAGCTCAAATTTACTGGTGAATCCGGGGGCTCTTTCCGATGGGAAGCGGTTCTTTCCGGGGCGATCCGAGATCGGCCCCGCGAAGGGAAGACGGGCCGCGGACGCGGCTCAACCGGACGAGAGCGATCGTGAGTTCGGAGGACCCGTCGCTCTCAGGTAAATCCCGGCCGGCACGATCAACCGGCCGGGATTCTCATTTTCAGGGGCTCCCGAAGGATCAGTGCGGCGCCGGGGAAGGTTTAACGGTCGCTGGCGCCGAAGGCCCTGCCGCCACCGGGGGAGCGAACGAACCGTCGGGCTGCATTCGTCGGTAGAGCGCGAGGACGTTGGCGTTGTCGGCCCGGGGCGGGCAGTAGTCACCCAGCTTCTTGAGCGACAGCTCGGCCGCGACGCGCGCTTCCGGCGCGTTCTTGATCTTCTGCTCCGAAAGGAACCGGACGACGCGGTCGAGATAGGCCCTCGTCTGCTCCAGCTCCTGGAAGACCAGCTTCGTCGGCTCGCCCCGGCTCGCCACGAGACCGGCCGGGTTGAGCTTCCGGATCCGGTCGAGCATCTCGAGCCAGCCGACGGGGTCGGCGGCCAGGCCCTGCACGTTCGGGCAGCGGCCCGGCGTGATGAGATCGCCGACGAACGCGAGTCCGTTGTCGTTGCAGAGGACGGCGAGGTCGTAGGCCGAGTGCGCCGATCCCGGCGCGGCGACGAGCTCGATCCGGCGCTCTCCCGCGCTCACGACGAGCTGGTCGGTCACCCCGACGACCGTCGGGCGCTTCTGGCCGGCGGCGGGGCGGAAGACGCCGCTCGCCAGCACGTCCGCGGCGCGGGCGTGAACGAAGATCGTCGCATCGGTCGGAAGAAATGCGTCGATGCCGCCGTTGGAGTCGATGTCCGTCTGCGTCATCACGATCCAGCGGACGGGCTTGCCCTTCGTCTTCTCCTTGATCTGCGCCTTCAGATTCTCGGCGTCCTTCTTCGTCCACCCCGTGTCGATGACGAGGACGCCGTCGCCCATGTCGATGAACGCGCAGTTCGTGAAGCCGAAGCGGCCATACCAGGTGAAGGAGTTGTACTGGGCGACCTCGAACGGCGGAACGCCGTCCGGAAGAGGGGGCGGTGCTGGCGTCGAGACCGGCGCCTGCGAAACGGCGACACTCGCGAGGGCGGTGAAGGAAAGCAGGGCGGCCGAGAGGGCGGTTCGGATGGTCATGAGGGCTCCGGCTCCTTGTCGGGACCGCGTTCGGCAGGCGAGGAGGTCTCGCCGTCGATCCGGGTCCCGAGCGGGGTTGGGTCGTGATGGTCGTCCCGAGCCGCGTACAGGCGCGCCGCGGCGAGAAACTCCACGAAAAGGGCTTTCTGGTCCGTGCGGTCGACCAGGTTCTCCGGATGCCACTGCACCGCGGAGAGGAACGGGGCGGACCCGCGGGCGAACGCCTCGACGTGGTCGTCGGGCGAAGCGGCAAGCGCGACGAGGCCCGGCGCGAGGTCCTTCACGGCCTGGTGGTGCCGGGAGTTTACGAGGAGCCCGTCCGTCGCCGACAGTGCGGCCACCAGCGGAAGCGCGCGCGGTGCGGTCCGGGCGATCCGGATCTCGTGGGCGAGGTGCGCCGGACTATGGCCGTTCCTTCTCGGGAAGGAGTGCTCGACGCCCCGCGGGCGCTGCGACGGAAGGTCCTGCCAGAGCATCCCGCCGAGGGCGACGTTGACGACCTGCAGCCCGCGGCAGATGCCGAACACCGGCGCTGCGAGTCTCTCTGCCCGCGCGAGGAGCTCGAAGTCGAGCTCGTCGCGCCCCGTGTCGACGTCGACCGAACCGTTCAGCGGCACCTCGCCGTAGCGCGACGGGTCGACGTCGCTCCCGCCCGACAGGACGAGCCCGTCGAATTCCTCGGGAAGGGCGTCGCCCGGCTGGACGATCTCCACCTCCTCCGGAAGGGCCCCGGCGGAGAGGAGGGCATCCCGGTAGGCGGCGTGCGGCTGCGCAGGATCGATCGCGAGGACGATTCTCATGCTTCGAGATAGGCCGTTCCGGCGGGATTCGCCGAAGGCGCCCGAGTCTAGCAAGCGCCGTTCCACGGACCGGCAGGCCTCAGACGGGCGGCTCCCAAAAGCGGGAGAACATGTACCACTGCCTGCCGTTCTCGCGAACCGTCCGCTCCAGGATCGAGACGAACTCCATCATCGCGCGCCGCTCGGCCTCGTCGCGCTGGCCGCGCGAGGCCGCCTCGACCCGGATCGGCGCCTCGACGACGGTGCGGTAGCGGCCGTCTGTTTCCCGGAGGACGAAGACCGGCAGGAGCGGCACGCCCGCCGCCGCGGCGATCCGGAACGGCCCGACCGGGAACGAGACGCTCCGGCCGAGGAACGGCAGCGTCCGACCCGTTCCCGCGTAGTCTCGGTCCCCCTGGATCGCGACGAAGTAGCCCTCCTCGAGGCTCCGGAGGATCTTCACGGCCGACATCTCGGACGTGATCGGCAGCGACCGGATGCCGAGCCGGTCCCGCGCCGCCGTCCGGTCTCGCTCGACGACCGGCGACGGGTCCGAGAGGTAGACGACCGCGACCTTCAGGCCGATCGCGCCCAGGAAGAAGCCGCCGATCT
>JACRCS010000195.1 GCA_016218905.1 Deltaproteobacteria bacterium | reverse complement strand
CCGCGGCACGCTCCGGCGCAGACGGCGCAGGTGGCCGTGGCATTTCTCCTCCCGTTCGTCTTCGCGGCCATCCGCGCCCGGCGGCCCCGGCCCGGGTCGCTCCTGGCGAGCGTCGCGGACTTCGGTCCGATCCTTCCCCTCCTCCTCGTCTTCGACAACCTCGGCCCGTTCATCATGGGCACGAGCAGCGTCGACTTCGACCCGATCCTCGTGGCCGCAGACCGGCTTCTCTTCCTCGGCTCCGACCCAACGCGGCTCCTCGAGCCCTATACGGGTCGTCTTCTCCTCGAGGTCCTGACGGTCTGCTACGCCCTCTACTACTTCCACCCCATCGTCCTTGGAGCGCTGCTCTGGCGGGACGACCGCGCCGGGAAAGCCACGGGATCGCCGTTTCCCTCGTACGTCTTCGGCATGCTCCTCGTGTTCTACGTCAGCTACGCGGGCTACTTCTTCGCCCCTGCGATCGGGCCACGATTCACCGTCCCTCACGCCGGCCCGCTCCCGCGAGGGGCGGTGGCCAGGGCCATCGACGGAACCCTCGACCGGCTCGAAACCAGCCGCCACAACTGCTTTCCTTCGGGACACACGATGGTGACGGTCGCGGTCCTGGTGGAAGCGGCCCGCCGGTCACGGAGGACCTTCCTCGGCTTCTTCCCGTTCGCGACAGGCCTCTTCCTGGCCACCGTCGTGGGGCGCTACCACTACGTCGTCGACGTGCTGGCCGGGATCGTCCTTGCGCTCGTCGTGGGCGGCGCGGCACGGGCGCTCGCCCGGAGCGTCCCTCAGGAGCCCGACGGCACCGTCCTGGACACGAGCCGGTAGCGCCGGTAGACCCGCCCCTCGAAGACCTCGATCGGCTTCAAGAGGTCGAGGTTGTCCTCGAGGATCCAGGAGAACTCGACGGTCTTGAACCGCGCCGCGATCGCCGCCTTGTACCCCTCGAAATAGCAGACGGCGTCGAGCCCCTTCCGGCGATATTCCGGAAGGACACCGAAAGCGAGGAGGCGGATCCGGTCGACCTTCTTCCGGCCGAGGAGGAACCTCAGCCACCCGAAGGGGAAGAGCCGCCCCCCCATCTTGATCAGGACCTGGTTGAAGTCCGGCATCCCGAGCATGAACGCAACGGGCTTCTCGCCTTCCTCGACGAACCAGACGATCGGCGGGTAGACGAGGTCTTTCAGCTTCTTCGCCATGGCGTCGAGCTCCTCCGACGTCATCGGAACGAAGCCCCAGTTCTCCTCCCAGGCCCCGTTGTAGACCACCTTGACCTTCTCGAGCTCCTTGGGGAAGTCGTCCATCCGGATCGTCCGGAAGGTCAGCTCGGGGTTTCGGCGCCGGACCGCGTCGGCGATCCGCCCGAGGCGAGCGAACGAGCGGTTGTCCACGGGCGCCAGGAGGGCGACGAGGTCCTTCTCCTTGGCAAATCCGGCGGCGGAGACGAGGTCGAGGTAGTACGCCGGGTTGTAGGTCATCATCAGGACGGCCGGCCCCGGCTCGCTCTCGGCGGCCAGGAGGAAGCCGAGCTCGTCGTTCATCGAAGGGTTGACCGGGCCCCGAAGCTTGTCGCACCCCGGAAGGAGCTTCGACACGGCGGCCTCCGCGGCAGCGAGGAGGGCCCGGGCGGCCTGGGCGTCGTTCTCGCACTCGAAGAAGCCGAAGAAGGCCGTGCGGTCGACGTGGACCCGGTTGTGCTCGTCGTCGGCGATCGCGGCGATCCGCCCCACGACCCGGCTACCCCGGCGGGCGAGGAAGAGAGCCCGCCTCGCATGCCTCCAGAAGGGGTTCTTCGCCGGGTCGAGCATCCAGCGGACGTCGCTCCGGAGCGGCGGAACGAAGTCGCCGTCGCCGGCATAAAGCCGGTACGGGAGCTCGACGAACGCCGTCAGGTCCTTGCCGGAAGACACCTCGGAGACAAACAGCCCTTCAGGCATCGACCTCGACCTCCTCAGGGGAAGCCGCGTTCTGCGGCTTTCCCGGCTCGTGGTGCGCGGAGCGCAGGGACGACTCCGCCTGGCGGACGCCCCGGAACCTAGCTGACGAGCCCCAGCTCGCGGCCGACCTTCTGGAACGCCTCGAGCGCGCGGGTGAGGTGCTCCCGCCGGTGCGTCGCCATGTAGGACGTCCGGATCAGAGCCCGGCCGGGTGCGCAGGCAGGGCTGACGACCGGGTTCACGAAGACCCCCTCCTCATCGAGGCGCTTGGCCATCTTGAAGGAAAGGTAGTCCTCCCCGACGACGATGGGAATGACGGGAGTCTCGGACTCGCCACAGTCGAAGCCGATCGCCCGGAGGCTCGTCATCATGAAGCGGGTGTTGTCCCAGAGCTGCTGCCGCCGTTCAGGCTCCGCCTCGATGATGTCGACGGCAGCCAGGACGGCGCCGATCGACGCCGGGGGAGGCGCCGCCGTGAAGATGAGCGCCCGCGCCTTGTGCTGGATGTACTTGACGATGTCGGCGTCCGCCACGATGAAGCCGCCGATCGCCGCCAGGGACTTCGAGAAGGTCCCCATGATGATGTCGGTCCGGTCCTCGAGGTCGAAGTGCTCGGCGGTTACGCGTCCGGTCCGACCGAGAACGCCGATGCCGTGGGCGTCGTCGACCATCAGCGCCATGCCCCACTCGGCGCAGATGTCGGCGTAGGCCGGGAGGGGGGCGATGTCTCCCTCCATCGAGAAGACGCCGTCCACGGCCAGGATCCGCCCGGCCTTGTCCTGGTGGCTGCTGAGCATCCGGACGAGATCGTCCGGGTCGTTGTGCTTGAACTTCCTCACGTCCGCCCCGACGGCGAGCCGGGCGCCATCGTAAATACACGCGTGGTCCTGGCGGTCGAGATAAATGGCATCGCCCTTCGCCGGGAGGGTCCCGAGAACACCCAGGTTCGAGAGGAACCCGGTGGAGAAGGTGATGCAGGCCGGCTTCCGCATGAAGGCCGCCAGCCGCTCCTCCAGCTGCACGTGGATGTCCAGCGTGCCGTTCAGCAACCGGCTTCCGGCACAGCCGGCGCCGTACTTCCTGACGGCCGCAATCGCCCTTTCCTTGACCTTGGGGTGTGACGTCAGCCCGAGGTAGTTATTCGAGCCGAGCATGACCAGCTCGCGCCCGCCGATCTGGACGACCGGGTCCTGCCCCGATTCGAGCATCCGGAAGTAATTCCATACCCCAGCGGCCTTGATCTCGTCCGGGACGTGGTACTTCGCGCACTTGTCGAGGATCGAGACATGTGCCCGAGCTGGGGCTGCAACTGCGGGCTTGAGCGCGGACATCCTCATACTCCTCCGCCAGCGGGTCGCCATCCCCCCGGGGTACCGGGCGGCCCGCAAACTCCAGCGATCTTAACATCCGTGCCTCGTGACCCTTGAGGTCGATCCGCAGCGAACACGTCCCCACCCCTAACCGGTTACAAAAGAAGGTCTTGGAGAACGCGCGGCCCGGTCCCGCCGAACGCCCGCACCGCCAGAAATCGGCGGGCTCCCGTCTCGAGAGCGCGGCTTTGGGGTGATCGATCCGCAGGGGACTTCGCCGGGTTCGCCTACCCTACTCGGCTCGCCAAGCCCGTCCCGCCAAGCGTGAACCAGAAGGTTGCGCCGCGATCCACTGCGCTCTCGGCCCATACCCTCCCACCATGGCGGGTCACGATTCTTTTCACCAGAGCGAGGCCGATCCCGTTCCCCTCGAACTCGGCCTCCGAGTGCAGGCGCTGGAAGACGCCGAATAGCCTGCCTGCGTATCGGGGGTCGAAGCCCACGCCGTTGTCGCGAACGAAGTACTCCGGAGCATCGTCCCCGACGCGAGAGCCGACCTCGATGAGGCGTCTTTCCCGCGGCGCGCTGTACTTCAGGGCGTTCAAGAGGAGGTTCTGGAGCACGACTCGGACGAGCCCGCCGTCTCCCCACGCCGCGGGCAGTTTCGCGACACGGATCTCGGTCCGGTCCCTCTCTGTGGCCGGCAGGATGTCGTCGAGGATCTGCCCTGTGAGGACGTCCATGTCGATCGTCGCCTTCCGGAGCTCCGCCCGGCTCGAGCGGGAGAACCGAAGTAGGTCGTCGATCAGCCGTCCCATCCGGTGCGCGTTTCGCCGGATCGCCTGGAGCAGGCTGCGTCCTTCTTCGTCGAGGCTGCCGGCGCACTCTGTCTCGAGGAGGCTGGAGAAGCCGTCGATCGCCCTCAGGGGCACCCGCAGGTCGTGGGAAACCGAGTAGGAGAAGCTCTCGAGCTCCTTGACGGCTTCCGCCAGCTCCGCCGTCCGTTCCTCGACTCGGGACTCCAGCTCCACGTTCAGCCGCCGGACCTCCTCCTCCGCCAGCCTCCGCCTCTCCCTCGTGCGCAGAGCCGTGATGCCAAAGGCCAGATCGCCGGCCAGCTTCTCGAGGATCTCGACTTCCCGGGAATCGAAGGCATCCTCCTCCCCGGCGTAGATGAGCAGTACCCCAAGCGTCTGGCCTTCGCTTATGAGCGGCAAGGCCGCGATGGATT
>JACRCS010000194.1 GCA_016218905.1 Deltaproteobacteria bacterium | reverse complement strand
GAGCTCGGCCCGGCCCGTCCGCCGCGCCGTCGAGATGACTTCGGGGTGCGACAGAAGGATCTGCTCGACGCGCCGCCCGAGCCGGTCGGATTCCTCGAGGGACGTCCCGGGGAGGGTCACGGCGCTCAGCGTGAGCGCCCCCTCGTTGAACTCCGGCAGGAAGGTCCGGCCGAGGAACGGGACGACCAGAAGGACGGCGACGAGGAGAATCACCGAGGCGCCCATCACGAGGTTGGGATGTCGCAGGGCGAGGCGCAGGGACGGCAAGTACGCGAGCTTGAGCTTCCTCACGAGGAAGCTGTCACCGTGAGCGAGGGTCTTCGCGTCGCCGAGGAAATAGCTGCATAGGGCCGGGGTGACGGTGAGGGCCACGACGAGCGAAGCGAAGATCGCCACGAGGTAGGCGAGGCCGAGCGGGGCCAGCAAGCGCCCCTCGACGCCGGAGAGGAAGAAGAGGGGAAGGAAGACGAGCATGACGATCAGCGTCGCGAAGACGATCGAGCCCCGGATCTCCGTCGACGCCGAGTAGATGACGTCCCGGGACGACTCCCGGTCGGCCTCGGGAAGCGCGCGGTTCTCGCGCAGGCGCCGGAAGACGTTCTCGACGTCGATGATGGCGTCGTCGACGAGCCCTCCGATCGCGATCGTCAGCCCGCCGAGCGTCATCGTGTTGAACGTCGCCCCCATGGCCTTCAGCGCGAGGACGGCGATGATCAGCGAGACCGGCAGAGCCACCAGGGAGATGAGCGTCGTCCGGGGATTGAACAGGAAGACGAAGAGGATGAGCGCGACGAGGATGGCGCCGTCGCGAAGCGCCACCGAGACGTTCCGGACGGCCGAGCGGATGAAGTCGGCCTGGCGAAAGAGCTGTCGCTCGATCGTCATCCCCTTGGGCAGGGTGCGTTGGATCTCGTCGAGAGTTCGGTCGACGTTCTCCGTCAGGGTCAGGGTGTTCGCCCCGGGCTGTTTGAGGACTCCGAGGATGACGGCCGGCTTGCCGTTGGCGGAGCCCTCCCCGCGCTTCAGCGCGGGCCCGACCTCGACCTTCGCCACCTGTCCGACGAGAACGGGGACGCCGTTGCGCACCGCGACGGCGGTGCTCGCGACGTCTTCCTTCGTCGCGATGCGCCCGAGGCCCCGGATGAGCCATTCCTGGGGGCCTCGCACGAGGAACCCGCCGCTGGTGTTCTGGTTCGACTCTTCCAGCGCGCGGAGGACCTCCTCGAGCGTGACCTGGTAGTCACGGAGCTTCGCGGGCTCGACGAGAACCTGGAACTGCTTCACGCCGCCGCCGATCGGGATGACCTGCGCGACGCCGGGGAGCGAGAGAAGGCGCTTGCGGACGACCCAGTCTCCCGCCTCCCGGAGCTCGAGGGGCGAGTGGACGTCGCTCTCGAGGCCCAGGAAGAGGATCTCTCCCATGATGGAGGAGATCGGGGCGAGGGCCGGCGGCCCGACACCGGGCGGGATCTGCGTCGCGACGAGCTGGAGCTTCTCGTTGACGATCTGGCGCGCCACGTAGATGTCCTGGCCCCATTCGAACTCGACCCAGACGACCGAGATGCCGATGCCCGAGGCCGAGCGGACGCGGCGCACGCCGGTGGCCCCGTTGATCGCCGACTCGATGGGAAACGAGACGAGGGTCTCGACCTCCTGCGGGGCCAGCCCGTGCGCCTCCGTGAGGATCGTGACCGTCGGAGCCGTGAGATCGGGGAAGACGTCGACGGGCATCCGTAGCGCGGTGAGGCCCCCGTAGACGGAGACGGCGATCGCCGCGACGACGACGAAGAGGCGATTGAGGAGCGACCAGCGGATGAGGCGGTCCATCATGGCGATCGTCGTCCGTTCAGTGGACGTGGCCGGACGAGGGAATGGCGCCCGACGAGGCCGCGAGCTTGATCTCGTAAGTGCCCTTCGTCACGACGCGCTCGCCCGCGGCGAGGCCCTCGAGGACCTGCACCCACCCCTTCCCAGAGACGCCGAGGCGGAGGACCCGCCTTTCGAATGCCTCGCCCGAGACGTGCACGAAGGCGACGGTCTTTCCGGCGTCGTCCAGGACGGCCGATTCCGGCACGGAGAGAGCCCTGACCGAAGGACCCGTCGCGAGCCGCACCCTCGCGTCCTGGCCGACCCGCAGACGCCCGTCGCTGTTCAGGACCTCGAAGAGGATCGGGACCGTTCTCGTCGCCGGATCGACGACGCGGCCGAACGAGACGAGCTTTCCGGCCTCGAACGGCGCGGCGCCGCCCTCGACCGTGAACCAGGCCGAGCGAACCCCCTCGAGACGAGACAGATCGGCCTCGTTGACCTGGGTCTCCAGCCACACGCGTGCCGTGTCGACGACGGTGAAGAGAGGCTTGCCCTCCTCGACCGTCTCGCCGGGCGCGACCTCCACGGAAGCGAGAGTGCCGTCGAGGGGGGACCGGATCGCGAAGCGGCCCTTCAGGCCGGCCCCGGGGTTGCCGCTGGCCGACGCGTCGTACTGGGCCAGGCGCGCCGCGGAGGCCGCGGCGCGTGCTCCCGCAACAGTGGCGCCCGTCCGCGCTTCCTCGAAGGCCCTCTTCGAGATCGCGTCGTCCGCGAGGAGGCGCTCCGCGCGTGCGAGCTGAGACTCGGCCGCCGCGCGCTCCGCTTCCGAGGCCCGCATCTCCGCTTCCAGCGAGGGGCGGTCGCTGCCTGCCGCGAGCCGGGGGGAGATCCAGGCGAGGAGCTGGCCCTTCCGGACGGCAAGACCCGGAGCCGGGATGGTCTCGCCGAACGCCACGCGGCCCGAAGCCGGCGCGGAGAGACTCGCTTCGCGACCTGCCACTGGGACGATCCGCCCGCTCGCCTCCACCGAAGCCTGTGCTTCACGCGCCTCCGCCGGAGCGGTCGCGAAGTCGGTCTTCCACTGCTGATCCTTCAGGAACGAT
>JACRCS010000175.1 GCA_016218905.1 Deltaproteobacteria bacterium | reverse complement strand
TGCTCGACCTGCACGCCATCGATCTGCCGTCGCAATCCGCCGGGACGGTACTCTGCCTCGACACGCTCGAGCACGTGGAGTATCCGCGGAGGGCGCTCGAGGAGATCCACCGCATCCTCAGGCCCGACGGAATCGCGGTCGTCAGCAGCGTGATGGACTGCCGGATCCACGACTATCCGTACGATTACTGGCGGTTCACTCCAGAGGCGTTTCGCTCGATCCTGAAGCCGTTCGCTTCCTCGTGGGTGGGATTCGCAGGCGCCCAGGACTTCCCCCACACCGTCGTCGGCATCGGCTTCAAGGGAGAGCAGCCGGCCCTGGGCGAGTTGGAGCGAACATATGAGAAGTGGTGTACGGCCTGGGGAGATGGGGAGGGCGCCCGCGGCGAGATCCCGATGCACGCGTGGCTCCGTCTGCTCCTCACGCCGCCGCTCCTGTCGCGGAGGGCCAGGAAGCTGCTGGGCCTGAGGAAGCGCTCCCGCTGAGCGCCTCTGCGGCTGCTTCGACCGGCAGGCCCTCGTTCCCTCTCTCACTCGCCCCGGCCGGGTGCGGGCGGGTGGGCGGAACGAGCGATCGCACCCTAGGAGGAATCTGTAGATGAACGACCTGGAGAAGTACTTCGCTGAAAATTGCGGAAGGTTGATCCACAAGCTGAACCACTACTTCGAAATCTACGAACGTCACTTCTCGAGTTTCCGCGGGACGGACGTCCATGTGGTGGAGTTCGGCGTCTCACAGGGTGGTTCCCTGCAGATGTGGAAGCACTACTTCGGGCCGAAGGCGAAGATCTACGGGATCGATATCAATCCGCACTGCAAGATCGTGGAAGAGGACCAGATCACGGTCTTGGTGGGCGATCAGGCCGATCGGAGCTTCCTCAGGGACTTGAAGCAGTCGATCCCCCGGGTGGACATCCTAATCGACGACGGCGGTCACACCATGACCCAGCAGATTGCGACGTTCGAGGAGCTGTTCGGCCATATAGACCCAAACGGTGTCTACTTATGCGAAGATCTGTGCACCTCCTACTGGCTGGAATACGACGGCGGCTACAAGAGGAAGGACAGCTTCATCGAGTACAGCAAGAACTTCATCGATTACCTAAACGCTTGGCACTCGACGCAAAAGGATCGACTGAACGTGACGGACTTTACGCGGTCCGTCCACTCGCTCCACTACTACGACAGCGTCCTGGTCATCGAGAAGCGGGAGGTGCGTGAGCCGTCTCACGTGCAGACCGGCACGGCGGAAGTCCCCTCGTTCCAGCCGCCTCCTCCCTCCCCGCGGGAACGTCGGAAGAGGCGTTGGAATAGACGGCTGTATCGGTTCTCCTCCCCCTGGTCCCGCTGAGCCATGGGAAGGTCGAACGGTCGGCGCAGCCGCCGCCGGACACCCCAAGGCCGGGGAGGGCGCCCGTGAGGATCGCCCTCGTCCAGCCGAAGTTCGACGGGTCGGGCGGTGCCGAGCGGTACGCGCTCACGTTGGGCGAGGCGCTGTCGGGTCGCGGGCACGAGGTGCACCTCTTCGGCCGGAAGGCCGGACCCGTGCCGCCGGGGCTCACGTTTCACCGCGTCGCCGCCCTCCCGTTCGGCCGTGCGCTAAAGACCTGGAGCTTCTGCCGGTTCGCGTCGGCCGCGGTGCGGGGCGGGCGCTTCGACGTCATTCAGGGCTCGGGCAAGACGGTCTGCCAGACGGTCCATCGGGCCGGCGGGGGAGCGCACGCCGCCTACCTCGAGCGGAGCGGGCCCCGCAGGCTGAGCGCCTACGATCGGCTGGCCCTTCGCCTGGAAGCAGAGCTCTTCTCCTCACCCACCCTGCGCGCCGTCATCGCTCCCTCCGCCTGGGTCGCCTCCGAGGTCGAGCGCTGGCATCCCGCGGCGGCCGTCCGGATCCACGTGATTCCGAACGGAGTGGATACCGAGCGGTTCCGGCCGGAGGGAAGGGAGGCAGATCGGCAGGCGCTCTGCGCGGCCCACGGCATCCCGGCGGGCGCGCCGCTCCTGCTCTTCGCGGCGACGAACTTCCGGCTGAAGGGCCTCGCCGAAGCCGTCGAGGCGCTGGCTCTCCTGCCCGAGGCCCACCTGGCGGTGGCAGGGGGGGACGATCCCGGCCCCTTCCGGGAGGCGGCTGCCCGCGCCGGTGCCGCGGCACGCCTCCACTTCCTCGGGAGAATCGGCGACATGGCTCCCGTGTACCGCGCCGCCGACGTCCTGCTCCATCCGACGCACTACGATCCGTTCCCGAACGTCTGCGGGGAGGCCGTGGCGTGCGGGACGCCTCCGGTGACGACCGACCGCGCCGGGGCGACCGAGCTCGTGGCGGGGGCGGGGCTCGTGGTCCGGTTTCCCGCGACCGGAGAGGTCCTCGCCGCCGCCGTGAGAGCGCTCCTCGAGCGCGGGGACGAGGGGCGCGCGCGGTGCCGGGCCGTGGCGTGTCGCTTCGACCTGGCCGCGCACGCGCACGCGGTCGAAGCCCTCTACGAGGCGGTCCGCCGAGGCGACCCGGTGACGAGCGGGGTCGAACCGCCAACGCCGTTCGAGAGGGACCATGTTCACTAGAAGGCAGCGCAGGAAGAGATACATGGCGTCTCTTCCGGGGAGGATGCGGACGGAGTGGACTCGCCTCGACGAGCTCATCGGGGAGCAGGAGCGCTACGACGTCGCCTGTCGAAAGTGTCCGAAGTTTTCGGCGCTCTTCCGGAGCTGTACGGTTCCCATCGGCAGCAAGCTCCGGGCTTGCATCTGTGCCTCCGCCGAACTGCATCTGCGCCGGGCGGCGGGTGCCACGGTCCTGGAGGTGGGGTGCGGGGAGTCCTCCTTCGTGCGGGCGTGCGTCGAGGCGGTGGGCGGCCACTGGGTCGGTCTGGATCCGCGAGCCGGCAAGGGATCCCACCATTCGTCGCGGAGCGTCGGCGGCCAGGTCGCTCACCTGCCGTTTTCGGACGGTGCCTTCGCGGCAGTGGTAGGAACGCAGACGATCGAACACTGGGAAGATCCGACGTCGCCCGTGAAGGACTGCGACTACCGTTCGGCGATGGAAGAGGTCTATCGCGTGCTGAGGCCGGGCGGATGGATCTACTTCGACGCCCCCGTCCATCTGCACGGAGCCTCCGAGTTCATTCTAGGCGACTTGGAGAAGATTCGCTCCATCTTCTCCTTCCAGGAATGGGAGGGCCTTCGGGTGCTGACGTGGAGAAAACGCTTTGCTCCGTTGCGACCGGCCCTTCCGAAGAAGGACGAGGTCGAGGAATGGCCCGGCATTATAGATGCCGAGCTCATCCCGGGGCTCCGGCGGCAGCCGATGTACGTCGTCGCGATCACGGCCAACAAACCGGGCAGATGACTTGGACCGGGCCCAGGTATTAGGTGTTAGGGGTTAGGTGTTAGGTGTTAGGAGTTAGGAGTTAGGAGTTAGGAGTTAGGAGTTAGGTGTTGGGAGGACGCGCAAGACCGACAGACCGATATCCGTCAGCTCGGGCGAGCCCTGAAGACAGGTCCGTCTTTGGGTTCGCCGCCGACGCCTCCGGCATGGCATAATCCGCCGAGTCGCGCGATCGCTCCGTTCTTCCGCGCCCATCCGCACGGTTCCTGAGGAGGTCCTCTGTCCCCGGCAGCTTCCGTCGTGCTCGCGACCTATAACCAGCCCATGTTCCTCGTGTGGGTCCTGATCACGCTCGCGCGCCAGTCCGTCGGCGACTTCGAGGTCGTGGTCGCCGACGACGGATCCACCGAGGAGACGAAGCGGCTCTTGGAGCGCCTGGCGCCTCGCTTCCCCGGCGGGATCCAGCACGTCTGGCAGGAGGATCGCGGGTTTCGGAAGTGCCTGGCGCTCAACCGCGCGGTTCACCGGACCAGGTCCGACTACCTGATCTTCACGGACGGGGACTGCCTCCTGCACCGTCACTTCGTGCGCGCCCACCGGGAGCTGGCACGGTCGGACCGGTTCCTGATCGGGCGGATGCCGAGGCTCGGTCCCAAGATCACCGCGAGTATCCGGATCCCGGACCTGGAGTCGGGAAGGGCCCAGCGACTGACGCTCGATAAGCTCTGGGACGGACTGTTCGGAGAGTCCACGAAGATCGAGTTCGGGATCTACGTGCCCGTGCGGTGGGCCTTCGACCTCGTCCGGAAGACGAAGAAGAGGCTCGACCTCTGGGGCGGCAACTTCTCGTGCTCCAAGGCGGACTTCGTAGCCGTAAACGGGTTCAACAACGA
>JACRCS010000161.1 GCA_016218905.1 Deltaproteobacteria bacterium | reverse complement strand
GCCTCGGAGAAGTTCGCGAAGAGCACCGTGAACCAGAGCCAGAGGGCCACCTGGCCCGTGAAGACCAGGGGAGCGGCCCCGGCCGAGGGCGCGAGCACGTCGCGCAGGAAGATCAGGGTCGTGACCACGCTGGTGATCTCGACGACGAACATGACCGGGTTCTTGATCACTGCCCAGGGCGACAGTTTCCGGAAGCTGTCGGCGATGGCGGGCCGGAGGATCGCTGCGTCGAAGAGCGAGATCTCCTTGGCGACGGGCCTGTGCATGGCTAGTAGAGCCTCCCTTCGAGTCCGACGAAGTGCTCGACGATCGGTCCGAGAGTCAGGGCCGGGAAGAACGTCAACGCGCCGACGATGACGATGACGCCCACGAGGAGCACCGTGAAGGTCGCCCCGTTCGTGGGGAACGTGCCGGCGCTCGGAGGCACGATCTTCTTGCCCACCATGGAGCCGGCGACGGCGAGAACGGGCAGGATCATCCAGAAGCGGCCGAGGAACATCGTGATGCCCAGCGTGACGTCCCACCAGGGCGTGTTGGCATTGAGTCCCGCGAAGGCGGAGCCGTTGTTGCCCGCGCCGCTCGAGTACGCATAGAGAATCTCGGAGAGGCCGTGAGGCCCGGCGTTGTTGAGGGAGGAAACCCCGTAGGGGGATACTGCGGACCAGGCCGAAAAACCGAGGATCAGGAGCGGGAAGATCAGGACGTAGAGCATGGTGAGCTTGATCTCCCGGGCCTCGATCTTCTTGCCGAGGTACTCGGGGGTCCGCCCGACCATGAGCCCGGCGATGAAGACCGAGAGGAGCACGAACACGAGCATGCCGTAGAGTCCCGCCCCCACGCCGCCGAAGATCAGCTCCCCGAGCTGGATGTTGACCAGCGGCACGAGACCCCCCAGGGGGTTGAAGCTGTCGTGCATGCCGTTGACCGCACCGCAGGAGGCATCGGTCGTCACGGTGGCGAACAACGCCGAATCCGCGATCCCGAAACGGACCTCCTTCCCCTCCCAGTTCCCATGGTCCGCCGCGACCGGCAGCCCGTGGAGGGCCATGTTGGGCTGGGACTCGGCCCAGTAGACGGTGGACACGCCGGCGAGGAACAGGAAGGCCATGGCCGCGAAGATGGCCCAGCCCTGCTTCTGGTCCCTGGCCATCCGCCCGAACGTATAGGTGAGAGCGGCCGGAATCGCGAAGATGAGCACCATCTCGAGGAAGTCCGTGAGCGGGGTCGGGTTCTCGAAGGGGTGGGCGCTGTTGGCGTTGAAGAAGCCGCCGCCGTTGATGCCGAGCATCTTGATGGCCTCCTGCGACGCCACCGGGCCCATGGCGATCGTCTGTTGGTGTCCCTCCAGCGTCGTCAGGGTCAGGTAGGGCGAGAAGTTCTGCACGACGCCCTGGGAGGTCAGGAACAGCGCTACGAGGAGAGACATCGGCAGGAATACGTAGAGCGTGCCTCGGGTGAGGTCCACCCAGAAGTTGCCGAGGGTCTTCGGGGACTCCGGGCCGAGCCGTCTCGTGAGACCCCTCGCCAGAGCCAGCGCCACGCCGAGCCCTGCCGCCGCCGACGTGAAGTTGTGCCAGGCCAGGGCCGCCATCTGCGAGAGATAGCTCATGGTCCCCTCGCCACCGTAGGACTGCCAGTTGGTATTGGTGGCGAAGCTGATCGCCGTGTTGAACGCCAGGTGCGGCGACAAGGGCCCCAACTGTTGCGGATTCAAGGGGAGCAGGTGCTGGATCCGAAGCAGCGCATAGGTGACCAGGATCCCGGCGGCGCTGAAGAGGAGCAGGGCGGTCAGGTACGCCTTCCATCCCTGCTCCATGCCGGGGTCCACGCCGCAGAGCCGATAGAGGAGCCGCTCGACGGGGCCGAGCACGCGCGAAAAGGGCGGGTCCCGCTCCTCGAACACCCGGTACAGGTAGGTGCCGAGAGGCCTGGTGAGTGCCAGGATGACGAGGAAGTAGACTGCGATCTGGAGCCAGCCGTTGATGGTCATGGGCGGGCCTCAGAACTTCTCTGGCCGCACGAGGGCGTAAGCCAGGTAGAGCACCAGGACGAGCGCCAGAACTCCCCCGAGGATGTAGTCGAGACTCATGGTTTCCGCTCCCTCACAGGTGGTCGCAGGCTTCCAGGTAGACCAGGCAAGCCGCCAGAAGGATGAAGATCAGGCCAACCATCACAAGGTCCTGCATTCGGCTCTCCTTTCCCGGTCCCGCTCGACGCCGTCGAGCGTACTGCGCTGCCCCCCTATAGCAACCCACATGCCAACGGGCCGATGCCCCATCGGCGCGGACTCGGGGGGCGTGGTCGCGACGGATCGGCACGGGTTGCACGGTTCGAGGAGAAGCGCGTTGCACTCTGCAAGGTGCTCGGAGCGTCCGTTGATCGCCGGGAAGTTGAACACGGCCCGACGGGTCCGCCTGGGCCGGGCACAACAGTTGGATTGCCCGATTCGACCTCACGCAGGCACGGGAAATGCGGGTTCGACGGGTGTCGAGGCGCCCCTCTGGAGGCGCGGCCGAAACACCTGGAGGTTCGCCATGGCGAAACGACCGGCGTTTCAGCCCGACGCCCACCGGGTCATCGACTTCCCCCAGCGCCCCGGTGCGGCTCGCCCGGCGGCCTCGCGGGCCACATCGGCGGGATCGGGCGTTCAGGAGCGGGGGGAGCCGGTGCCGGTGAGCGCCGCCGACCTCTTCGAGCGCTGGGGGAAGCACTGGAGGGAGAGTCCGTTCCACGCCGGCGACGAGAGGGTTCGGGTCGCAGGAACGGTGGAGAGGGTGTTCCTCGGGCACGACGACGTGGCCCGGGTCGTGCTCAGGGCGGACTCCCAGGGTCTGCGCACCGTGGAGTGCCGCTGCCTCTCCGACGAGGTGCTGACCCGGGCACAAGGCAGGGCTCCGGCGTGACGCTGCTGGCCGGGTCGTGCTTCGGCCTGGAGGACAGCCTCATTCTCATTGTCGAGCGGTGTGAGCTCGTCGACGCCCGACCACAGACCAGTGGCGCGCCGGCTCCCGAGCAGGCAGAGAAAGAGGCGTCCGCTGCTGCGGACCGGGCAGGGGCGACGCTGTCGCTCCACCGCTGTCCCCGGGGGGGGGGGTGGTCTGCGGCGAATGCGCGGCAGCCTTGAGTCGTGCGCCCGCCGAGGAGAGCCCGGAGGAACTGTGAGCAGAGGCGCGAGGCGGGTGAGGACGTTCTCGGCCGATCCCGCTGGGCGGGCCGGCCCGGCGAAACCTCGGACGGAAAGGAGAAGCAAGCAGTGCACGCGCAAGAGCAAGCGACCGAGCCGCGATCTGCTGGTTCAGACCCGGCGACGCTCGGCAATGCGCCGAAGCCAGTAGAAGACGCCCGCGAGGGACCACAAGCAGCTCCCGACCCATACGCGAGACCGATCTACGACGTGGGTCACCGGGCGACCGCTTCGAACCACCTCGAGTCGCGTCGCGTGAATGTCCATGTCGCCACCGTGCTCGGGGCAGGCGGCGTGGAACTCCCCCACGACTCGGACGACGTCTCCGGCGTGTTTGTAGTCCCCGAAGGTGCCGACCGTTCGGGCCAGACCCGCCGCCAGCCAGACGGAATGGCCGCTGTTGTAACCCCCAAAATTGGCGCCCTCCTCGATGCTCCTCCACATATAGGCGTCGTCATTCAGGTGGATCCACGCCCAGGCGCCGCGGACCATCCGTTCGCCGATCGCCTCGCCGGTGAAGCTCACGACGCGACCGTTCCACGCGTCGGCATTCTCCACCAGGGCCGCGCTCGTCACCCCGACCCCGGGCCGAGTCCTCGCGTCCGGGGCGGGGTAGTCGGGGTTCAGGCCGAGACCCCCGGGGCCTTGAGCCCACGACGCTCCCGGTGCGCCGCCAAGGGCCATGGCGCAGAGGGCGGTGACCAAACGTCGAGAGATCCGGGGGTTGCGCACGCTACCGGCCCCGGAACAGGGCGACGATGTATCCGCCCAAGGCGAAGAGCGCTGTAAACTCGAGCCGTCCGGCCCACATCTCGAAGAAGTAGACGATCTTCAATAGCGTGGGCATCGTGGGCGCCGTGACACCGCACGAAAGGCCAGTGTTGGAGCCAGCCGAAACGCCGTCGAACAGCGCCGAGGGAAGATCGTAGCCATAGTAGACGCCGACGACGGTCCCCAGGCTGTAGATGCCGACGTAGGACAGCACGATCAGGCAGGCGGCCCGGATGGTGGAGTCGTCGAGAACCCGAGTGGTCAGGTGGTGCCACTTCTCGATGACCATGGCGCACTCGGGAGACACCATGCGCCGGATTTCTCGCGTCATGGCCTTAACGATGATTCCCAGGCGAATGCCCTTGAACCCCCCTGCTGTGGAGCAAGCACTCGCGCCGATCGCCATGGCCAGGGTAATCCCAAGCATCGCGAGAGGGCCCCATTGGCGGACGAACGTGCGGGAGTAGAAGGTGCCCAGTCCGGTTGTGGTGTGAGCGCTCGCTACCTGATAGAACATCTTCCGGAACAAGGCCACCGCGTCGGGATACACGCGAAGCTGCATCAGTCCTGTCGTCGCGATGACCATGGCGACCGTCAGTGTTGCAAAGAACGAAATGATCTCGATGTTCTTCCGGATTTCCACGCGGTTGCCCGTCCACACCGCCCAATGCAGCGCGAAGTTGAAGGATCCGACGGTGAAGATAACAGCGGTCAGGATCTCAAAGGCGAGGGAGTGATAATAGATGGCGTTGTAGGACTGCGGGGCAAATCCGCCGGTGGACCAGGCGCTCATGAAGAACCACACAGCGTGCAGAAAGCCGCGAACAGGTCCCTGACCCAACAGCATCACTGTGATCCAAAGCGCCAACGATCCGACTGCCAGATACCCGAGGGACACGAGCCAGATGGCCCTCGCCGTCTGAACCACGTTGGGCATAAGCCGCTCGTCCTTGCCTTCCCCGACATACATCTTGTAGGCACCGGCCGTCCCCCGCACGAGAAACGTCAGAGCAATGACGATAATGCCCTGGCCGCCGGCGAACGTCAGCAGGAGGCGGTACATGTTGAGCCCGTGGCCGACATGGTCCAGATCTTGGAGGAGATAGAGCCCGGTCGTGGTGTACCCGCTCATGACGTCGAACAAGGCGTCCAAGTAGGAGCCGAAGTGCCCGGAGAGCCAATGCGGGATCGCGCCAAGCACCGTGGCCACCAACCACGAGAAAGCGGCGGTGACAAGGCCGTGCATCCAGAGGAGGTCGCGCGTCGTCTGGCACAGAACCTCCAGTCCGAGGCCAACGACCAAGCAAGCGGCAATGCCGATGAGGAAATCGACGGCGGCGCTCCATTCCCCAAAGACCACAGAAGTCACGAGCGGGATGGCCATGAGCAGCCCCAGAACGGTGACGATCTTGCCCGTATGGAGGCCGACGACCTTGAAATCGCTGAGGCGGGGCCGGAGGATCACGCTCGGACCGATCCCGGGTTGCCGGGAAGAATCGTCATCCGACCCAGACGGCCAGGACCGAAATCAGGAAGCCGATCCCCATGAGTGTGGCGACCGCGGACACCTCGACAGCCATTCCGGTCGCGTAGCGCACGTAGTTCGCACCGTTCTTCACGTCCAGATGGTCGGACGTGCTGCCGACCCGATCTCTTGCCGTTCGCATGCTCAGCCTCCTTGAAGAGTGCGGCGCAGGTCCTCTTCCTGACCGATAGGGGTAATGGCAATCACCCTGTCTCCGCCCTCGAGCGTCGTCACTCCGGTTGGAACGATGACCTTCTCTCCTCGAACAATCGCCACCAGCACTGTCGGACTAGGCAACGGCACATCCGTCACCTTCCGGCTGCGTCCTTCGTGCAGATCTATCTCTACGATGGCCAAGCGGCTCTGCTTCAGGGTGTGCAGCCAAGTGATGTCCTCAACAGTCGTTTCCTCCTCGATACGACGGCCGATGATCGAGGTGGAAGAGACCGCGTCGATTCCAAAAGCTCGAAAGACTCTCTCGTTCTTGGGGCTGTTGACGCGGGCGATGACGCGCGGAACCCCGTAGCTGGTCTTGCCCAGTTGGCAGGTCACCAGGTTGTCGTCATCCTCGCCGGTGACCGCAGCCAACGCATCGGCGTGCGCAACGCCCGCCTCCTCCAAGTACCCCACGTTGCAGCTGTCGCCCTCGATGAGCAGCACCTTGGTCGGCAACTCTTCCGCCAAGCGAGCGAGGACGCCGGGGCGTTTCTCAATGATGGCGACGTCGTGGTTCTTGCGCACGAGCGTATGGGCCAGGAACGAACCAACCTTTCCACCGCCGCTGATGACGACATACATCTTTATGGCTCCAGCATGTACGGTTTAACCTTTGGATACGCGGCGTCCTGAACGACGGCGAGGAGGATGTCTCCTTCCTTGAGGATGGTCTCCCGCCACGGGATGAAGCTAGAGCCATCCCTCGTTACCAGGCACACCCGGAACTGATTAGGGATCTGGATGTCGACAAGTCGCTTGGTGTCGACCGCGCGCCCCGCGATAAACTCGATCAGCTCGATGCCACCGCGCGTGGTCAGGTGGCGGCCGTGACCTGCCACCATCTTGTCCAGGAGGGCCTGAGCCACCCTGGTCGTGACGCAGACATAGTCGAGCCCCAGTTGCTGAAACGTCCGTTCGCGCTCCTGATCGTAAAGCCGAGCCACCACGCGAGGGACACGGAAGATTCGCAAAGCAATCTCCGCTGCCATCATGTTGGAGCTGTCACGGTCCATGACGGCCGCGAAGGCATCGCAGCGTTCGATCCCGGCCTCTCTGAGGAGGTCTTCGTCGAAACCATACCCTGTGGCAGTGATGCCGTTGAACGTCGAGCCGAGCCGCCGAAATGACTCCGGCTCCCGATCGACGACAACGACGTCCGAACCGGCCATCGAAAGCGACGTCGCCAGTTCGGCGCCGACTCGGCCACACCCCACGATCATGACATTCATGCGCTCTCCGAACCCCGTCACCGAGTGCACCCTCCGGGAATCCTCTGCGCAGCGGAGCGGGTGGCCGTTGAGGGAGACCAACCGGGGTCCTCGGAGTCTGCTGCATGGAGCAATCCACGTGCCGCGCCGGTTCCTTCCGGCCAGCCGGCGTTTCGCCTCGGTCGAGCATCTCTGGATTGCAAAGTGCAAGATTCTCGGGACCGAGGGTTTGCAGGATGCAGGGGTTCTCAGGAGAGTCTCCTCCGTCGCCGGCTTGGCCGGCTTAGTCCCCCTCCGCAAAGCAGTCGTCAGCGGCCGAGACAGGCAGAGCAAGAACTGGCCAGCAGCCGCTTTCGCCCGTGCCTCCTTACGCGCGCCGCATTGCGCGGCACCGCCGCCCTGGTTTCGGGTCGGTTTCCCGGGCCACGAGCTCGTTTCGGAACCGCAGGAAGTGCTCGGCGATGCGGTTCGTGAGGTCTTGACAAGGGCGTGCCGTGCGGCGGCGCCCGCGCGATGGGCGAGCGTGTCAACGCCGCCCCGCGGGTCGAGAAAGATATCAAGCACAAGCGGTGGCTGGTTCGGGCGTTGCGGATTGCAGTGGGGAGCACAAGAGTGCCCGGCGCGTAGGAGTGCCTCGCATTGACAAAGCCGCCGGAACCTCGTACGGTCTTCGGCGCGGCCCAACAGCGCGGATGCTCCGCACGTCGGGTCAGCTTTGGGCTGTGATCATGGGTGTGGACCCGTCCCGGGCCCACAGGTCATCTCGGATGGTCGGGCCGCCATCCGGCTGCCGCTCGCGGGAGCGTCGTCATCCCGCAGCAGCCGGAGGCACGCCTTGTCCGCACGAGAACCCCGTCTTCCCGAAACAGCGCCCCAACGCGTCGATTCCTTCTCCGGTTGCCTGGCGCGCCTCTTCTGGATGGCGGCCGGCAACGTTCTGCTCTTCTTCCTCGCCGCCGGAATCTTCTCCAAGAGCCCCGGAGCCCTCTCGGGACTGGACCTGGGGTACTGGCTCGTCGTGGCGGCCTCGTTGGCCGTCCGCTATGCCGACATTCGTTACCTCGGAGGGAGGACGGCCAACGGTGTTTCGGCCACCCTTCGGGACTGGGGGCGCTACGCGGCGATCCTCGTTGGGGTGGCCCTGGTCGTCTGGGGTGCCGCTCATCTGATGGGGTAGCTTCGCTCGGGCCGAACGCCGCGCAGGCTTCCCGTCCTCGCACTTCCCCTACAGGTTCGAACCCGTGAAGCAGAGGCTCAACCTCCTTCGCGAATCTTCCGTGCCCCTGATCGCCGGCGTGGTCGTTGCGCTCGCATGGACCAACACGGTGCCGCCTTCGCCCTCCATCGCCGGCGGGTGCGCAGCTACTGGGCCTATCTCCTGCTCGGAGGCGTGCCGAGTTGGGCCGGCCTCTTTCACGCTCGACTCCACCCGTCGCTGGCGCTCGTGTTTGTCGTGCCCTTTCTCCCTCACCCGCCTCGCGAGCAACACACACCTCTTTGAACAGGATCCCGAGGAGTACTCGACGCTGGCGCGGTTTGAGCACGAGTGGAAGGTGATCGTCGACTTCGGTCTCTTCCTCTTTGGGCTGGCCAACGCCGGCGTCCGGTTCGCGGAGGTCGGCGAAGGGACTTGGCTCGTGTTCACGGCCCTCCTGGTGGGCAAGACCGCGGGGATCTTCGCTTTCGGCCTTCTGGCCGTCGCCCTGGGATTCCCTCTGCCCACCGGCGTGAGAAAGAGAGCCCTGCTCGTCATGGGGATGACCGCGGGAACGGGTTTACCGTGGCCCTCTTCATTGCAGGGGAGGCCTTCACCGACCCGGTCCTCCGGGGCCAGGCCAAGATGGGGGCCATTCTCAGTATCGCGGCGGCGGCGGTCGCCTTCGTCACGGGAAGGGCGGTCGGGCTGCGACGAATCCCCTGAGAGGTCCCGCCGGGGCTCGCCCCGAGGCGCCGAAACCACGACACGAGACGGCCGGCCGGCTCGGCCAGGACCGGCATGAGGTCACACGTGAAAAGGACTCACGACACAGCGCTTCGCCCCTATGTGCAGCTGCGGCTGGAGCAGATCCGCGAGGCCGATCTCCTCGTGGGGATACCCAGCTGCAATCACGAGCAGACCATCGCGCACGTGATCCAAAGGATCTCCGGGGGGCTCTTCGAGCACTATCCGGCCTACCGGTCGGTCATTCTGGTCTCCGACGCCGGATCCACCGATGACACGCAGGACGTGGCCATGCTCTGCCCGACCCTGCGGTGGCAGGAGAAGCTCGCGAACGCCTGCCGAGGGACGCCGGGACAGGCGTCTGCATTCTGGGCGATCTTGGAAGCCGCCGAGCGGCTCGGGGTCAAGGCCTGCGCCGTCGCGGTCCCTGACCTCTGGAGCAACGATTCGGCGTGGGTGAAGCGACTGCTCGACCCGGTCCTGGAGAAGGGACAAGACCTCGTGGCCTCGGTGTACCCCCACGGCGGCTGCACCCACACGGAAGCGAACGACGTGGCCTACCCGCTCACCCGCGCCCTCTACGGCAAGAGGCTCCGACAGCCGACCGGAGGCGATCTCGCCTTCGCGGCCCGCCTCGTCCGGCAATACCTGGCATGCGGTTTCTCGAAGACTGACGCGGCCGGTCTGGCTCCGGACCTCTGGATGACGACCCAGGCGCTCATCTCCGGCGCGAGCGTCTGCCAGGCGCATGTGGGGGGGAAGCGGCTGCGGAGAAAGGCGGACGCTGCATTCCTCGCCGACGAGTTCGCTCGGGTGTGCGGCGCACTCTTCCTCCTCATGGAGGAGCACGCGGCGCACTGGGAAGCGGTTCGCGGGAGCGAGCCGGTGCTCACCTTTGGGGAGGCGGAACCCGAGGAGACGGAGGCCCCCTGCATCGACCTCCCCTGGTTGGCGCGAGAGTTTCAGGAGGGTCTGCGGCGCTTCCGCCCTCTTTGGCGCGCCTCGTTCTCGGAGGACCTGTGGCAGGCTGTGGAGCGTCTCGACGAGGTCCCGCCTTCTACGTTCCACCTGCCCTCGTCCATCTGGGCCAGGCTGCTGTATGAACTCGCCAGCGTCCACCGACGTGCGCCGACACACGGGTTGCGGATGCTCTCCGCGATGGCACCCTTGTGCTTGGCGCGGGTCGCCTCCGTTTGCAGCCAGGCGGCAGGGCTGGACGCCACCGGGTTGGAGGCACTCGTTGAAGAGAACGCGAGAGCGTTCGAGGAGCACAAGGACCGCTTGCGGGAGCAGTGGAGCGGGGACGACTTCTTCGGGACGTCGACGCGAGTGCCGTTCGCTGCACCAGGAGGGCCCGGGGGGGTGCCAGGTCAGGCCAGGGTCCCCTCGGTGGATCCACGGCCCACGGTGGTTGCAGGGTGCTGAGCTTCGAGAACCACTTCCACGAGATCGCCGCCGTCCTCGCCGTGAGCGCCGCGGTGGGTGCGCTGGCGACCCGACTGCGGCAGCCGCTCCTCGTGGCGTTCATCGCGGTTGGGGTCCTCGTCGGCCCGTCCGGCATCTCGCTGGTCTCAGCCCATGAGCCGGTGCGGCTCCTCGCCGAGTTGGGCATCTCGATCCTGCTCTTCGCCGTGGGGCTCAAGCTGGACCTGCACCTCATCCGCACCATGGGTGGAGTTGCCCTGGCCACGGGCCTCGGCCAGGTGCTCTTCACGTCGGTCCTCGGGTTCTTCCTCGCCCTAGCCCTGGGCATGGCAGTCGTGGAGTCCCTCTACGTGGCCGTGGCGCTGACCTTCTCGAGCACGATCATCATCGTCAAGCTCCTCTCGGACAAGCGGGAGATCGACGCCCTCCACGGCCGCATCGCCGTGGGCTTCCTCATCGTGCAGGACATCGCCGCCGTGGTGGCCCTCGTGGGGCTGACAGCGTTGGGCGCCGGAAGCGCCGAGGGCGGGCTGCTGCGGGTGGGGCTCCTGGTGGCGGCGAAGGGGCTGGGTTGGCTGGCCGTGGTGGCCTTTCTCATGCGCTTCGTGCTGCCTCGCTTGCTCGACCACCTGGCCCGCTCCCCGGAGCTCCTGGTGCTCTCGGCGGTCGCCTGGGCCGCTCTCCTCTCGGCGGCGGGCGACCTGCTGGGCTTCAGCCGGGAGGTCGGTGCGTTCCTGGCCGGAGTCTCCCTTGCCTCCACGCCCTACCGGGAGGCCATCGGGTCGCGATTGGTAGGCCTCCGCGACTTCCTGCTCTTGTTCTTCTTCCTGGACCTGGGCGCGCGCCTCGACTTCTCGACCCTCGGAGCCCAACTGGGGCCGGCCGTCCTGCTCTCGGTCTTCGTCCTGGTGGGAAACCCCCTCATCGTCATGGCGATCATGGGGGCCATGGG
>JACRCS010000181.1 GCA_016218905.1 Deltaproteobacteria bacterium | reverse complement strand
GACGGCGGCGGCCGGGTGGGAACGCGACGCGAGCCAGGCCGCTCTCACGGGCGGGAGCTCGCCGACGGTCGGCTTCCAGGCCGTCCGGGCCTCGGTCTCCCAGCCCCTCTTCACCTGGGGCCAAGTGGGCGCGGCGGTCCGGGCGGCCGAGCTGGGCCTCGCCACCGCCGCCGAGCAGCTGCGGCTCGCGCGCCAGGACGCGGCCCTGGACGTGACGGCGGCCTTCTACGACGTGCTCCTGGCCCGGGAGCTCCACGCTCTCGCCCGTTCCACCCTCGAACAGCGGCTTCGGCACAGGGAAGAGGCGGAGAAGCGGTTGGGCGCCGGCGTCGCCACCGACTACGACGTCCTCTCGGCCCGGGTGGCGGCCGAGTACGCGCGGCCCGAGGTGATTCGGTCGGAGAACCGGATCCGGCTCGCCCGGGACCGGCTGCGCTTCCTTCTCGCCTTGGAGGAGCCGGAGGTCGACGCTTCTGGGACCCTGGAGACGGCGCCCGGATCCCTGCCGACCTATGACGAGGCTCTGGCTACGGCCCTCGAGCGCCGCCCCGAGCTGGCAGACGTCCGCAAGCGCCTGGGCGTCTC
Organism: Deltaproteobacteria bacterium; assembly: GCA_016218905.1. The sequence continues at coordinate 11,592 of JACRCS010000181.1, read as the reverse complement.
GCGGGAGCTCGTCAAGGTCGCCCAGGCCGGCGACAAGCCCCGCGTCGATCTTCAGGCGGGCCTCGGCTGGCGCAGGCTCGAAGCCGGCGGGGCGGAGGCGGACGGCGCGGAGTGGTCGGCCGGGGTCGTGGCCACGTGGCCGCTCTTCGACGGCCTGCGCACCCGAGGCAGGCTCGCCCAGGCACGAAGCCGAGAGGCGAGCCTTCGGGTCGAGGAGCGGCGGTTCGTCGACGTCGTGGCCTTGGAGGTGCGCGAGGCCGGGAACTCCCTCCGTGAGGCCGAGGAGGTCCTGCGGGCCGTGGCCGGGACCGTCTCCCAAGCGGAAGAGCTCCTCAGGATGGCGGAGCAGGGCTACCACCTCGGCGTGAAGACGAAGCTCGAGGTGGACGACGCCCAGGCGAACCTGACCGAAGCCAAAGGGAGCCTCGCCCGCGCCCGGCGCGACCACCTCGTCGCCAGTGCCGCCCTGGCCCGCGCCATGGGCGTTCTCGGCCAGGAGGGGTGAGGATTGCTTCATGACGCCTCCTATTGGAGTGCCGGGGCAGCTCGGTCCGGCCTTCCGAGGGTGCCCGCGGCGCCGGAGCCGACCGACCGCTCAACCCTTCGGGTACTCGTAGAAGCCCTTGCCCGCCTTGCGGCCCAGCCAGCCGGCGGTGACCATCTTCCGGAGGAGGAGCGGGGGCGCGTACTTCGGGTCCTTCGTCTCCTCGTAGAGCGTCTCCGCGATGGAGAGCTCCGTGTCGAGCCCGATGAAGTCGACCACCTCGAGCGGACCCATCGGGTGGTTGACGGCCATCCGCATGGAGACGTCGATCTCGTCCCGCGTCGCGATCCCGGCCTCGAGCATCCGGACGGCGCCGAGGAGGAAGGGCGTGAAGAGCCTCGTCACGATGAACCCACCCACGTCGGGCGCCACGACGACCGTCTTCCCGAGGGTCGCCCCGAACGCCTTGACGCTCTCGATCGTCTCGCTGCTCGTAAGGATCGTCCGGACGAGCTCCAGGAGCTTCATCACGGGCGCGGGGTTGTGAAAGTGCATCCCGAGGACCCGGTCGCCGCGCTTCGTGGCCGCGGCCATGTCCGTCACGCTCAGCCCCGAGGTGTTCGAGCCGAAGATCGTCTCCGCCTTGCAGACGCCGTCCAGCTCGGCCAGAACCGCCTTCTTGAGGTCCAGGTTCTCCGAAATGGTCTCCTCGACGAGGTCGCAGTCCGCGAGGTCCTGAAGCTCCGTCGTGGTCCGGATCCGCGCGAGGACGGCGCTCTTCTCGTCGGCGGACAGCTTGCCCTTCTCGACCTTGCCCGCGAGGCGCTTCTCGAGCCCCTTCACCGCCCGCTTCAGCGTCTCCTCGGTCCGGCTCACGGCCACCACCTCGTAGCCCGCCTCGGCGAAGACCTGGATGATCCCCGCCCCCATCTGACCCGCACCCAACACTCCGACCTTTCGAATCTCCATGGCTAACCTCCAACGGGTAAGCAGGTTATGGACTAAGTGGACGAAATGGACAAAGTGGACCGAATGGACGGGCTTCTTTAGGCCTCATTCTTCATTCTTCCGTCTCCCGCGAGAGCGCGCTCGGGCGGGCGTCCTTGCGGATCCAGGGCGCCGGGGCGACGACGGCGCCTTCCGGCCAGCGGGCGCAGTTGACCTTCTCCATCCGGGTGTCGGCCTCGAGACACCAGTTGCAGGCCGAGCACGTCACGATCTCCTTGGCCCGGTCCTCCCTCGCCTTCACCGGCCAGTCCGGATCGCACAGGAGTGCCCGGCAGAGCCCGATCACGTCGGCCTTTCCCGCCGCCAGGGCCGCCTCGGCCTGCTTCGGGGTCCGGAACTTCCCGGCCGTGACGATGGGGACCTGGTAACCCGCGTTTCGCACCTCGTTCCGAACGGCCTCGGCCAGATAGAGGTGGGTCATGTCCGGGAACCACCAGGCGGGGCTCATGCGGTTCCCGCTGTAGCCGGTCATCGGGTCCGGCGGATTGCCGGGCGCGGGCGGCGGAGAGTCTTCGAAGCGGCTCCCGCCGGAGACGCTGATGTAGTCGGCGCCGAGCTCGGCGAGCCGTCTGGCGATCTTCGTGCTCTGGAGGAGCGTCGTGCCCTTGATCGTGAAGTCCTCGCCGTTGATCCGGACGCCGAGGGGGTACTTCGACCCCACCTCCTCCCGGACGGCCCGGAAGACCTCGAAGGGGAACTTCGTCCGGTTGGTGAGGCTGCCGCCGTACTCGTCCGTCCGGTTGTTCGACAGCGAGAGGAAGGAGGAGAGCGTGTAGGCGTGCGCCATGTGGAGCTCGATGAAGTCGAAGCCGGCCGCCACGGCGCGCCGGGCGCCCTGGACGTGCTGGTCGACGATGAGGGGCAGGTCTTCCCTCGCGAAGTCGCCGACCCGCTGGCGCCAGCCGCTCTTCGATATCTTCAGGAAGTGCATGACCTGGATGCCGATCTTCGTCTCGGGATTGGCCTGGCGGATCGCGCCCACGAGGTCCGCGAGCTCCGGGACGAAGCTGTCGTCGCTGATTCTCAAGTTATAGGAGCTGCGCGAGGGCGGCACGACGGCCGCTTCCACGACGAGGGCGCCGACGCCGCCCCGGGCCTCCCGGCGGTACCGCTCCTTGAGCTCGGGGGTGACGTGCCCGTCCTCGGTCGTGAGGCCGGAGACCTGGGACGTCCGCTGGAGACGGTTGGGGACGGTGAGCGTGCCGTACTGCACGGGTGAAAAGAGGTTCGCGTAGGGCATGGTGATCTCCTCCCGCTGCTCTCGGAGTTCCACTCGAACTCATTCGCTGTTGACTAGGCCTGCCGGAGCTTCTCTTCGATGTCGGCGCGCAGGACCTTCTTGTCCGCCTTGCCGGCCGCCGTCAGCGGCATCTCCCGGACGAGCTCGGTCCGGGCGGGCAGCAGGGCCTTCCCGCACCCCAACTGCTGCATGTGCGCCACCACCTCGGCGTGGCTGATCGATCGGCCCGCGGCGGGCTTCACGTACGCGCACACCTGCTCGCCGAGCTCCGGGTCCGGCATCCCGACCACCGCCACGTACTCCACTGCCGGGTGGGACGAGATGAGGTCCTCGACGTCCCGGGCGGCGATGTTCTCCCCGCCGCGGATGATGATGTCCTTGATGCGGCCGGTGATGCGGATCCGGCCGGTCTCGTCGATCACGGCCAGGTCGCCCGTCCGGAAGAAGCCGTCGGGCGTGAAGGCCTTCTGGTTCGCCTGGGGATTGCGGACGTAGCCGGTGAAGACGCCGGGGCCCTTTGCCGCCAGCTCGCCTTCGACGCCGGCGGGCGTCGGGTTCCCGTCCCCGTCCAGCGTCCGGAAGTCGTCGTACGGGCAGACGGGCCGACCGATCGTGTTGCAGCGCGTCTCCAGGCTGTCGCCCGTGCGCGTCTGGGAGCAGGGGCCCTCTACCATCCCGAAGGCGTTGTAGTAGCGGCAGCCGAGTCGCTCCTCGACGTTTCGCACGAGGTCCGGCGGGCTGTTCGCGGCCCCCACGTAGACCTTCTCGAGGGAGGAGAGGTCGTAGCGGCCGAGCCCGTCGAAGCTGACGAGCCGGCTGATAAGGGTCGGGACGAAGCCGGCGCAGGTGATCTTCTCGTCCTGGATCGCCTGACAGAAGTCCTCGGGGTGGGTCGAGTCGACGATCACGACCTTGCCGCCGTGAAAGATCGGGGCGGTGAGGCAGACGAGCAGCGCGAGGTTGTGGCCCACGGTCGAGGCGACGAGGCACGTGTCCGTGACGTTCACGTCCCAGGCGCGCGACTTGTACTCGACGTTGCAGAGGTAGTCGTTGTGGGTGCGCGGCGCGCACTTGGGGAGTCCCGTGGTCCCGCCCGAGGGGAGGAGCTGACAGACCTCGCCCGGGTCGGGCCGCGCCCGCTCCAGGGCCGCCCGGACGTCGGCGGCGGACGCGCGGGGGACCAGGAGGTCGTCGAGGGCGAGACCGGACTCTCTCCGCCCCGGGCCGACGAAGACGACCTTCTCCAGACCCGGCGCCTCCTTCCTCGTCTCCCGCACGACGGGTTCGTAGTCGGAGACGTTTCGGTAGCGCGCCGGGAGGAACCATCCCCGCGGCTCCGTGAGCTTCGCCAGGTGGGAGAGCTCCCGGGCGGTGTGATTCACCGTGAGCAGGACGGGGACGAGGCCGGCCTTCTGGAGCGCGAAGTAGACGACGGCGAACTCGGGCCAGTTGGGAAGCTGCAGGAGGACGCGGTCCCCCGGCCGGAAGCCGTCTTGGAGGAGGTTGAAGGCGAGGTCGTCGGCGAGTCGCCGGAGCTCCCGGTAGGTGTAGCGCTTGCCGGAACCTACGAGCGCCTCCTTCTCCGGGTAGAGGTCGGAGGCCTTGTCGAGCATGTCCCCCAGGGTGATGCCGAGCCACCACCGCCGCTTGGCGTAGAGCTCCGCCTCGCGGGAACCGTAGGGGGTAAACCCTTCCATCGCCATGGTGTTCCTCCTGCGGTGAACTGGAACGGGCCGAGGCCCGATATCAAAAGCCGTCCGGCAGCCGGGGTGCGCCTACTTCTTCCCGAGCCTCAGACAGTAGGACGCGAACTGCTCCCGCTCTTCGTCGGAGAGCGTTCCCATCTCCGCGAGAATGCTCGCCTTGATGCTCGGGAAGACCTCTTCGAAGAGCGCCCGTCCCTGGACGGTCAGGTGCACGTGCATGAACCTGCGGTCTTGCGAATCGCGCTCCCGCCTCACCAGGCCGCGCGTCTCCAGATTGTCGACGACCATGGTGATGTTGCGCGCGCTCTTCAGGAGTTTCGCGGCGATGTCCCGCTGGCAGAGCGAGCCGAGGTGGTACAGGGCCTCCAACGTACCGTACTGGCTGAAGCTCAGGTTGTGCTCGGGGAGCTTGCGGTGGATCCTCGCGGTCACCGACTCGGCCGCGCGCATGAACCGTATGTACGTCTTCAGGATGCGCGCTTCCTCTTCGCAGACGTTCCGAGCGACAGCCCCCATCGGTCCTCTCCGCGCGGCCCTCCAGCCGCGACAATGTGTAACCGCGTCACCTGTAATCACAGAACCTGTAATCCTTACACGTGTAACTATATCTGCGCGGAACTCTGCGTGTCAATCGCTTTCAGAACCCTCCCCTGGGCCACCTGCCTTCCTGCTTTTCCTGCCCTTCCTGCCCTTCCTGCCCTTCCTGCCCTTCCTGCCCTTCCTGCCCTTCCTGCCCTTCCTGCCCTTCCTGCGCTTTCGCTTTTCAGACCCCTCCCCCTGGGCCACGCGGTCGAAGCTCGGTCACCTCGACGAGCACGCGCCGAAAAGCGTCTACGTCGATGGGCTTCGGCAGGTAAGCGTCCATCCCGGCGGCCAGGAAGCGCTCGCGGTCCCCCTCCAGGGCATGGGCGGTGAGCGCGACGATCGGGATGTCTCGCGGGCACCCGGGGACGTGCCCGGCTCGGACCAGCCTCGTCAATTCGTCGCCATCGATCTCGGGCATGCGGATGTCCATGAGGACGAGGTCGAACGCCTCTCTCCCGAGGGCATCGGCCGCCCTCCTGCCGTCCTCTGCAACGACGACCGTGTGCCCGTCCCGCTCCAGAAGCGCCTTCCCGAGGATCTGGTTGACCGCGTTGTCCTCGGCCAGGAGCACCCGCAGCGCGCGCCGGGGCGCCCGGATCTCCTCCGGTTCCTCCAGCTCTTCGCCGCTCTGCACGCCGTCTTCCGGCTCGAGCTGCAGGATGAAGCGAAACGTGCTCCCGGCGCCCGGCCTGCTCTCGGCCCAGATGCGCCCGCCCATCAGCTCCACCAGGTACTTGGCGATGGTGAGCCCCAGCCCCGTCCCTCCGTACCGAGGGTGGACGGCTGCGCCCGCCTGTTCGAAGCTCTCAAAGATCTTCGACAGGTGCGGGGCGTCGATGCCGATGCCGGTGTCCCTCACTTCAAAGAGGACGCCGACCTTCCCCCTCCGAGTCGTTTCGGAACGCCTCACCTCGATGGACACCGCCCCTTCCTCGGTGAACTTGATGGCGTTGCCGACGACGTTGACGAGGACTTGCCCGAGGCGCCCCCGGTCGCCGCGAACGCGCTCCGGCAGCTCCGGGGCCACTTCGGCCGCGAAGCGCAGCCCCTTCTCCCGGGCGAGAACGGACAGTGTGCCGAGGACGCCTTCGATGGCGGGGCGGAGCTCGAAGTCCTCGCACCTCAGCTCGATGCGGCCGGCCTCGATCTTCGAAAGGTCCAGGATGTCGTTGATGATGTCGAGGAGGCTCTTCGCGGAGACCTGCACGAGATCGAGGTACTCGCGGGCCTTCGGAGAGATCGGCTCCAGGAGGGCGAGCTGGGTCATGCCCATGACTCCGTTCATCGGAGTCCGGATCTCGTGGGACATGCGGGCGAGGAAATCGCTCTTGGACCGGTTAGCGGCGTCGGCCGCCTCCTTCGCCTGCCGAAGCGCCTCTTCGCCCTCGAGCTGTCTGAGGCGCTGGAGGCCCATAGTGGCCATCAGGCTGACGAATTGCCTGTGGAAGGCGAGGATGTCGTCTACCCTGCGCCGCGAGAAGATCGGCACCCGCCGCAGGGCCGCGAGGTAGTCTTCCTCGTCGAAGCCGAACGAGCGGGCTTGGCGGCGGAAGTGCTCCTCGTCCGGGGGGCCGTAGAGGAACTGCCCCAGGAACACGGTTCCGACGTGTGCGCCCTCGATGACTATGGGCATTGCCACGTCGACGAGCCCGTTCTTGCACTTGTACTCGACGTATCCCCTTTTGAGAGCGGCGCCGCTCGAGAGATGCTGCTTGATGAACGCGTCGCTCTCCCTGCAGAGCCGCTCCGCTTTCGGGTGCGTCCGGTGGAAGCGCGTACAGATGTCCTGCCAGCCGTTGGCGACCAGCAAGTTCTCGTCGGAGTCGAAGATCCCGATCGGGATACCCGCCGCCCGCCAGAGGCTCTCCATCAGGATCTGGATCGCCGGAATGTCGATCAGTTCCGGAAGCGTATGCTTCATCTCGTCCCTCCGCCTGGGGAGGCTCCCGGACGGTGGTTGCGCGAGGGCTCCGCCAGCGCGCCAAAACTGGAAGACTGGCGAAGGTTACCGGCTACGAATAACGGTATCTCCTCTTGCCGCGGACTGGAAGGGATCGGAGCACATCTTCACAAGCCCCCCGAGGTTCATGGAAACTGTTCTCTTTTCACGCCACCTTCGGCAGCGTGAGCTCGCGGATCTCGTTCTCCGACTCGATGCGCGAGAGGACCGCATGGAGGTCGAAGCGGCCGACCTCGACCTTGCCGTCCCGGAGCGGCCGGAGCGGCGGGGCGAAGCCGCAGCGGGCGTGGAGCCGCAGCTTCGGGTGGTCGATGCGCTGGCGGAGGACGAAGGGGCGGGGCAGGCGCAGGAGCTCGAGGTACACGCCGTACGTGATCAGGTGACTCAGGCGCTTGCCGCGGGCCCTCGGCGAGACGAACGCGAGGGTGTCGTCGAGCCGCGCCGGATCGCCGCAGTGGGCGACCGCGTAGAAGGCCTGAACGTCTTCGGGCGAAGACTCGGGGGCAGCCGAGACGCCGAGGACCCACTTCTTCGGATCGAAGGGGCGGTCGAACTCCGTGGCACCCTCGGCCAGGAGGAGCTTCGACGGGTCGCCGGCTTCCATGGGCGAGAGGACGTAGGCCTGGCCGCGGAAGGAGACCCGCAGGGCCTCGGACGAGATCTTCCCCTCCGGGACGGTTCCGGCGAGGCGGTGGAACTGGACCGGGAGGGGCATGGGACCTTTCCGGATGGCGGCTGGAGTGGGGAGTCCGGGGCCTGGCTGCCCGTGGGGCTTATCGGCGGCCGTTTGCGAGAGCTCGACGATACCCCAGGAGCCCGCTCCCTGTCCAACACCCCTTTGCCTCTGCCGAGCCGCCTACCCTCTGCGAAGGGCCCGGGCGATCTCCCGGTCCGCGTCGGCGCGCTTGATGTCCTCCCGCTTGTCGTAGAGCTTCTTTCCCTTCCCGAGCCCGAGCTCGACCTTGGCGAGGCCCTTGCGAAAGTAGATCCGAAGCGGGACCAGCGTGTAGCCCTTCTCCTGGATCTTCCCGGCGAGGCGGCGGATCTCGAGGGCGTGTAGGAGGAGCTTGCGGGCACGGTCGGGGTCCTGCCCCTCCATCGGCGCGTGGGAGTACGGGGAGACGTGGAGCCCGGAGATCCACGCTTCTCCCTTCTCGACGAAGGCGTAGGCGTCCGTCAGGTTCGCGAGCCCCTCCCGCAGGCTCTTCACCTCGCTCCCGCGAAGGACGAGCCCCGCCTCGAAGGTGTCCTCGATGTGGTAGTCCCTGCGGGCCTTCTTGTTCGTGCAGACGACGTGCACGCCCTCGGACTTCTGCTTCGCCATGCGTCGCGCGCGCTCCGGCAGTGGAGATGGGTGTGAGACCCGCTACCTTACCCCGGGGGCGGCGCGGAGGCCAGCGTTCCCCGCAGCACCTGGCCGACCGTCGCCAGCATCTCCTCGATGTTGCAGGGCTTCATGAGAAAACCGCGGATGCCGAGCGACCGCGCTCGGGCCGGCGTCGCGGTCGGGCTGTAGCCGGTGCAGAGGATCAGGGGGAGGTCGGGCCGGAGCGCGAGCAGCCGCCGGGCGAGGGCCTCCCCGGTCATGCCGGGCATCGTCTGGTCGGTGACGACCACGTCGAAACGATCGGGGGCCGCCTCGAAGAGGGCCAGGGCCTCGGCGCCGCTCCGCGCCGCCGTCACGTCGTAGCCGTGGGCGCAGAGCGCGTGGGTCCAGAGCGCCGTCAGCATCGGCTCGTCGTCGACGAAGAGGATTCGGCCGGTCCCCGCCGGCGGCGGAACGGGACGAGCCGGCGGCGGAGCGGCTTGCACCGGCTCGTCGCTCAGGGGCAGGGTGACGCGAAAGGTCGTGCCCTCTCCCAGCGTCGATTCGACGTCGATCGTGCCTCCGAGCTTCTTGACGATTCCGTGCACGATGGCCAGGCCCATCCCGCTTCCCTGACCCACCTCCTTGGTCGTGAAGAACGGCTCGTACATCCTCTCCCGCACCTCCGCGGGAATCCCGCCCCCCGTGTCCCGGACCCAGAGGCAGAGGGAACCGGCCGTGCCCCCCGCGTTCGACGCTTCGACCCGCTCGGCGCCGATCTCCAGCAGCCCCCCTTCCGGCTCCATCGCCTGAGCGGCGTTGGTGCAGAGGTTCATGAGGACCTGGTGGAGCCGCGACGCGCTGGCGAGGACCCGGTCGCCGGTGGAGCGGAGACACGTCCGGATGGCGATGGTGCTCGGCAGCGACGCCCTCAGGAACGCCACCGCCTCCCTCATGATCGGTTCGACCTCGACGCCGACCGTCTCTTCCTGGCTGCCTCGGCTGAAGACGAGGATCCGGCGGATCAAGTCCCTCGCCCGCCCGGCCGCGAGGAGGACCTGTTGGAGGTGTTCCCGGAGCTTGCTCCCCTCGGCCACGGCGGCCAGGGAGAGCTCGGTGTAGCCGATGATGGGGGCGAGCGTGTTGTTCAGGTCGTGGGCGATGCCCCCCGCGAGCACGCCGATGCTCTCGAGCCGCTGCGCCTGCCGGACCTGTTCCTCGAAGCGCTGCCGCTCCCGCTCGGCCCGCCGCTGGTCCGTCACGTCGAGGAAGGTCCCGATCGTGCAGAGCAGGCGACCCTCCGGGTCGGTCACCGGCGCGCCCGACACCAGGACGCACCGCTCCGTGCCGTCGCGCCCGACGACCCGCACCTCGTAGTTGGAGCTCCGCCCCTGGGCGCGGGCCGCGTCTTCCGCTTCGACCCTTTCGCGGTCGGGCGGCGCGAAGAACTCGCGCCAATCGGCGCCGATCAGCTCCTCCGCCCGCTCGACGCCGAGGACCGCGCACATGGCGGGATTCGCGTAGAGGGTACGGCCGTCGGTCGAGAGCTGCCAGATGCCGGCCTGGCTCGTCTCCGCGAGGATGCGAAAACGTTCCTCGCTGGCCCGCAGGGCCCTTTCGGCTTGTCTGGCCTCGGTGACGTCGTGCACCGTGCCCGCCATGCGGCTGACCCGCCCGCCGGAGTCGGCCGTGGTCTCGGCCTTCGTGTGCAGTACGCGCTCCCCTCCATCCCCCGCGAGGAGCCGAAACTCCAGATCCAGAGGCTCCCTCCCCCGAAGGCAGCGTCCCAGTCCCTGCCGCAGGCGCTCCCGATCGTCGGGATGAACCGCGTCCCAGAAGGCCGGGGGGCGCGGCCCGTCCGCGTCCGAGCGCGGCTCGAGGCCGAAGATCCGGTACAACTCGTCGGACCAGAACACCCGCCCCGTCACCGGGTCCCAGGTCCAGTTCCCCAGACGCGCGATGCGTTGGGCTTCCGCCAGCGCCTCGATGCGTTCGCGCTCGGAGCGCATCATCGCGCCGACGCTGTCGCTCAGGAACTCGAACTCGCGGACGCCCCGGTACTCCGGAGCCGCCCCCCGCCGGATCGGTTCGACCACGGACGCGAGGTGCCGCCGGACGAAGGCCCCGAGGAGGAAACCGAGGAGCGCGACGCCGGCCGCCAGGGCGAGGGTGGCGGCCAGGTGGATGGCCCGAAACTCCTTCTCGAGGGAGGCGTAGTCGGCGAGGTCCTTCGTCAGGAGCAGCTGCCAATTCCAGGGCTCGTAGGAGAAGCTCACGACCGCGTGGCGCCTGTCACCCCAGGTGGCGAACCAGGTCTTCCCGGGCTCCACCTGGGCAGCGAGGCTGCGGGGAGAGGCCGGCATCCGCACCGACTCCAGCACCTCGGTTCCCGAACGCTCGAGGACCGCTCCCCCGAGCCGGCGGTCCCGTAGGAAGTCCTCGATGGCCACGAGGGTGCGGCTGCGCTGGATCCGCTCGCGCCGCTCGTCTTCCAGGAGACCGGTCCGGATCAGCTCCTGGTAGCGGTCCTCGCACAAGGCGTGGAGGTCCCCGACGGCGGTCTCCAGCTCCGCACGGACCCGGACGGTCGTGAAGCGGTCCAGGAGGTCCCGGACCACCAGGTAGATGCCGCCGCTGGCGATGAGACCCGCCACGAGCACGGGCGCGACGATCCGGAAGGCGAAGGAGCCGAGGAATCTGCCCCTCACGGTTTCCCTCTCAAGGAGCTCTTCGGGCGCCGAGCCTCCGCGCCGCCTCCGAGCAGCGGGGGCGCCGTGCGCAGTTCGGCCGGCCCCACGACCTCCTGGCTGCCTCGCTGCCACTGGAGCACGAGCAGGGAGTGCCGGATCTGTCGCCCGCTCTGGTCCACTCCGTACCGTCCGATGAGGCTCGTGAAGTTGAGCGTGGCCAGGGCGTCCCGGACCCGCTCCCGATCCACCGCTCCCGCCGACCGGATCGCGGCCGCCAGGATCTGGCCCGCGGCGTAGGCGCTCGCCGCCTGGTACGAGGGAGGCTCCCCGTAGGCACGGGTGAAGTCCCGCGCGAACCTGGCGGAGTCCGCGATGGGAAGCCGCTCGTGGTGGACCCATTGGCTGGAGGAGAGCGTCCCGTCGGCGGCCGCCCCCAATGCCTTCCGGTAGGCGGGCAGCGTCGGCCCGACCGTGGCGAAGAAGGCGTCAGGCCTCCAGCCGATCTGCCGCAGGACGCGAGCGGTGCGGATCGACTCCTCCAGGTAGCCGCTCACCAGAAGCGCCCGGGCCCCCGCCGAACGCGCGCGGCGGAGGGGGCCGAGGAGATCGGTCG
>JACRCS010000180.1 GCA_016218905.1 Deltaproteobacteria bacterium | reverse complement strand
CGGGGGCACCTGGACCACCTGCGGCCCGAAAGAAAAACCCTGCGGGCGGACTGACACGGGAGCACGGACAAGGATCCGAGTCCGTGCCCGTCCCTGACAATCCGTGGTCGTGCTAGCCCCTCAGTTCCGGTACTCCCGGAACCACTCGATGATCCGCTTGTCCCGCTCGTCGCGGTGGAAGGTGAGGCCGTGGTCGTCGCCGGCGTAGATGACGAGCTCGTACGTCTTCTCGAGCTCCTCCAGCCTCCTCGCGAAGGCCAGGACCTGGTCGAGCGCCTTGGAGCGCCAGTCCTCCCCGCCGTGCAGCAGGAGGACCGGGACGTTGATCTTGTCGGCCCAGAAGACGACCGAGCGCTCCCGCAGGGCCTCCTCCCCTCGCTCCCGGAAGCCGGGGATGAAGGGCTCGTAGATCTCGGAGACGACGCTCGGCCGGCTCCGGGCGGCGGCCACGAGGTCCGTGAGCCCGCCCACCACGGCGACCGCGTTCACCGGTGCGCCCTGCTTGAGGGCCAAGTACGTCATCATCCCCCCGCGGGACGCGCCGAGCATGAAGAGGTTCTTCATGTCGATGTACCCGAGCGACCTCGCGAGCGGCACGAGGTTCAAGACGTCTCGTACGTCGGCACCGCCGAACTCGTCCCTCCCCTCCCCTCCGCCGGCGCCGCGGTACTGGGAGGCGATCACCACGAACCCGTTCGCGAGATACTCGTAGAAGCCGAACTGGCGCCACGGCGTGAGCGTCCCGTACTCGCCCCTCCCGCCCCGGTTGAAGATGATGAGGGGGTACTTCCTCCCCTTCGTCGCCTTGGGCTTCCAGAGGAAGCCCGCCACGCTCAGGCCGTCGCTCTGGTACCGGATGCGCAGGCACTCGAAGCCGGCGTAGGCCCGGCGCCGGCGGAAGTCTTCCCGGGTGAGCAGGTGCCGACGGAGGTCGGCGGGGACCCTCAGGGAGAAGCCCTCCTGCCGGGCCTCGGCGACCTCGGCCTCGTAGGCGGCCTCCTGGCCGGCCACGTACTGTTCGTACGTCCGTAGGGGGTTGGGCGGACACGCCGACGCCTCCAGGAGGGTGCCGTCGGGAAGCGCGGCGGCGGCAGCGGCGCCGGTCGCGAGGGCGAGGAGGCAGACACTGCCGGCAGCCGCCCACCTCCGCACGGCGGCGATCGGCAGCCGGTTCAGGGTGCCGCCCCCTTCACCCGCCAGACCACGTTGCCCACGTCGTCGACGACGAGCAGCGCGCCCCGCCGGTCGATCGCGACGCCCACCGGCCGGCCCCACGCCTCACCCTCCGGGCTCACGAAACCGGTCAGCACGTCGATAGGCCGGCCCGAGGGCTTGCCGTCCGCGAAGGGGACGAAGACGACGTTGTAGCCGGCGCGGGGTTTGCGGTTCCAGGACCCGTGCTGCCCGATGAAGGCACCCTCTCGGAAGGGAGCGGGCAGGGCGCTCCCCTCCGCGAAAGAGAGCCCGAGCGCCGCCACGTGGGAGCCGAGGGCGTAGTCCGGCTTGAGGGCCTTGGCGACGAGGTCGGGGCGCTGCGGCTTCACCCGCTCGTCCACATGCGAGCCGAAGTAGCTGTAGGGCCAGCCGTAGAAGCCCCCGTCCACGACCGAGGTGAGGAAGTCCGGGACGAGGTCGCTGCCGAGCTCGTCGCGCTCGTTGACGACGGTCCAGAGGACGCCGGTGGTCGGCTCCCACGCGAGGCCGTTCGGGTTGCGCAGGCCCGACGCAAAGACGCGGTGGTTGCCGCTCCTCGGGTCGATCTCCCAGATCGCGGCCCGACCGACCTCGGCCTCGATGCCGTGCTCGGCCACATTGCTGTTGGAGCCGGCCGTCGCGAAGAGCCGGGTGCCGTCCCGGCTCGCGATCACGTTTTTCGTCCAGTGGTGATTTCGAGGCCCTGCCGGAAGATCGACCACCTTCACGCCCGGGGCCGAGATCCGCGTCTCCCCCGTCACGTACGGAAAGCGCACCACGGCGTCCGTGTTGGCGACATAGAAGTCGTTGCCGACGAGGGTCATCCCGAAGGGCGAGTTGAGGTTCTCCAGGAAGGCGGTGCGGGTCTCCGGGACGCCGTCGCCGTCGGCGTCGCGCAGGAGCGTGATCCGGTTGGCGCTCGGTCCTCCGGCGCCGGCCTTCTTCATCGCCCGTTTCATGAACCACGCCCGGATCCCCTTGCGCCCCTCCGGTCTCTCGGGGGCGGCCGTCTCGGCGACGAGCACGTCGCCGTTGGGCAGCACGTACGCCCAGCGGGGATGATCGAGGCCCGTCGCGAAGGCCGCGACCTGGGTGCCGGGCGCGGCGACCGGCTTCCCGCCCTGCGGCCATCCCTTGGCGGGCGCGAGGTGGACGGTGGGGATCAGGGTCTTCCTCGGCGCCGGGAGGGTGGGATCCGGCCCCACGCCGGCCGAGGCCGGAAGGTGGGAGACGTCCGCGCAGGCAGCCAAGCCGAACGTCCAGACGATGAACGCTGCCGTCCTTCGCCACATGACTCGCCTCCGGTTGAGTTGAGGTTCCGCCCGGTCGCGCGCTGTTCGGCCCTACCGGTGACCGGGCGCTGTTGCCCGGTAGCCTCCTTTCGCATCGCCGGCCTCCACGGAAGCGTAGCAGCTCGGGAGCGGCCGCAACCCTTGACCGCCCCCCTTCCCGTGGCTAATTTCGCCCCGCAAAGGAGTTCTCGGGGGGGAGGAGGCAAAAAGATGGCTGCGATCATGAAGTGGAACCCCAGGGAAACCTTGCCCGATTTCTTCAGTCGTTTCGATCGCGACTTCGACCGCCTGGAGAACATGTTCTTCCGGCATCTGCTCCCCCGGCGCTTCGGGCGCTTCGAGGAGGCCGAGGGCGGAGAGTTCATGCCCGAAGTCGACCTGTTGGACCGCGAAGGCGAGTACGCGGTGGTCGCCAACGTCCCCGGCTACAAGAGGGAGGAGCTGGACATCACCGTCTCGCCGGAGGGCGTCGTCCTCAAGGGTTGCCACAGCGAAGAGCAGAAGGAGGAGAAGGGGACCTACCTCTACCAGGAGAGGTCGCGAGGCTGCTTCGAGAGGAGCTTCCGGCTCCCCACGGAGATCAGGCTGGACGAGGTGTCCGCCGAGATGGACGAGGGCGTCCTGACCGTGCACCTGCCGAAGGCGAAGGGGGCGGCGACCAGCCGCAGGATCGAGGTGCAGGGGCAGTAACCCGGTCTCGTGCAGTGGGTCTGCGCCTCGCAACCCCACGGCGAATCAACGCCGTTCGGCCATAGCAGGGGCTGAATAGCAGGCAAGGACCTTCCAAACGGGACCCGAGGAAGACCCTTCGGAGAGACTTCGGGCCGCCCCGGCGCAGAACCGGCCGGCCCGGTCTCTTTTGACGTTCTTCCGGAATCTCAGTGGCTCGGACGGAAAGACTGTCGCTCGCAGAGGCGCAAAGGACGCAGAGAAAGACAAAAGCCCCGATCTTGTTCTTCTCTGCGGTCTCTGTGCCTCTAGGGAGCGAAGCGAACGGGCGAGAGACACGGGTCTTGTCTTCTTGCCTGGGCCTGGGTCCCGCGCGGGATCCCCAAGGCCCTCGCGCGCCTCCTGCGGTGCGCGTCCCCGTAAGGTTAAGTCACGCTTGACATTTTTCGCCAAGCAGGTATTATCGGCAGTCTATGGGGGCGATCTGGGTTCGACGGGGATGCTGAAACCGTCAGCCGCGTGCCGAGGCGCCCGCTGGCCTCGTAAAAAGCGGGCAACAATAATAGCTGCCGACAACTACAGCTACGCACTCGCAGCTTAATCGCTGCGACGCCCACCCCATCCAGCCTGCGGGGTAGGATCTGGGCGTCATCACAGCAGGATAGCGAAGCCGCCGGGCTCCTTGGCGGTCGAGCGAAACTCAAGGGAGCTAACGGAGCCGGAATCCCGTCCGTGGGAGTCCGATCCGTGAAATAAAACGCGGACTACGCACGTAGTGGTTGTGGTAGAAGGTCTTCGGACGGGGGTTCGATTCCCCCCGCCTCCACCACGCTTCGCCCGTTGGGCTACGCGTGGCAGGCCACGCTTCGACGGAAGAGGTCTCTAACACTGTAGAGGCTGATACCGGCAGAAGGCGAAGCGTGCCCTGCGTAGCTCGAAGAGCGAAGCAGGGCGGCAGGCCACGCTTAAAGAATGAAGTCCGTGGCCATCTCGGAAGACGGGAAAGTGTCGCGGACGTCGCCCTGCACTGCTCAACGAGCGGAGCGGGGCATTTATGTTTTTGGGGGACCGGGTTCCCGAAGGATTTGGGTCCGAGAGGCCGGGGCTGAACAAGGCCGGAACTTAGGGGGGG
>JACRCS010000179.1 GCA_016218905.1 Deltaproteobacteria bacterium | reverse complement strand
CATCCGTCCCGACCGGTACGGGTCCGGGGGAGCGACGCGGTCCAGATCCGCAGGAGTTCGGATCAACGGCTGTGTTCGATCGGCGTCGGGAATCCCGTCGGCAGGGTAGACGATCCGTTGCCCCAGCGCCTCGGCTTCGATGTTGTACGCGTCCCAGATGTCCACCGGCGCGTCGAACCCGTAGTACGCCGAGACCAGGAGCTGGGTTCGGGCAAAGGTGGCGGCGTCGGTGAAGAAGCGCTCGGTCGGCACCCCGGCCAAGCGCGCCGAGTGGTCGTTGCTCTGGGCCGCGATCACGACGCGCCGGCCCGCGCTCTGAGGGGCCACAGCCGCCTCCTTCTCTGGGTCAAGGGCGGGCGATTCCCTCCCGGGGCAGACCCGGGAGGGAATCCAAGCGGTCTCGGGGGCAGGGAGCCAAGGCGCGCTCCGTTACTTCTCCCGCATGCGGATCGCGCCGTCCAGTCGGATCGTGCTTCCGTTGAGCATCGGGATCTCGACGATGGCCTCCACGAGCTTCGCGAACTCCGCGGGGCGGCCCAGGCGGCGCGGGAACGGCGTCATCTGCGCCAGGGCTTCCCTCGCCTTTTCGGGCAGCGCGTCGAACATCGGGGTCTCGAACAGCCCCGGGGCAATCGCCATGACCCGGATCCCAAGGTCGGCGAGCTCGCGGGCTGCGGGCAGCGTTAGACCTACGATTCCAGCCTTCGAGGAGCTGTAGGCGGCCTGCCCGATCTGACCCTCGTAGGCCGCGACCGATGCCGTGCTGACCACGACGCCCCGCTCCCCCTCCTCGTTCGGCTCGTTCTGGGCCATCTTCTCGGCGGCGAGTCGGAGCACGTTGAACGAGCCGACGAGGTTGACGCGGATCACTCCCTCGTACGCGGCGAGCGGCATGGGGCCGTTCTTCCCGACGACCTTCCCGGGCGTCACGATGCCCGCGCAGTTGACGACCACGTTGAGGCGCCCGAAAGCGCCGATCGTCTTCTCGATGGCCGCGGCCACGCTCTCTTCTGACGTCACGTCCGTGCGCGCGAAGACGGCCGACGCACCGAGCTCCGCCGCGAGGCGGTTGCCCCGCTCCTCCTGCACGTCCAGGATCGCGGCCTTCCCTCCCTTGGCCACGAAGTTTCGGACCACCGCCTCCCCGAGCCCCGACGCCCCGCCGGTCACGATCGCCACACACTCCGACATCTTCATCGCATCTCTCCTTCCTCAGGTTGACCCTTATGAACCGCAGCGCGAGCGTCCGGGATACCCGTCAGGGGTTGCGCTCTTCCTCCGACTCGGCGCCCCCAAACGATCCGTTCTCGCCTCAGCGGGCGGCGCCCTTCGCTTCGGATTTGGACAGGAGCCGGCCCATGATGGCCCCCGAGATGGACATGCCGAGCCACAGGAGGGCGAGCACGACGAAGACCCCGATGAACCGGAGGATCAAGGTGCCGACGATCCACGTCCAGTTGTCCTTGGTGATCGTCACCGTCACCGGCGTTCCCGCGTCCTTTTCCTTGGAGACGGTAATGGAGTGCCAAGCCAGGCTGCCGTCGTCTTCGATGTAGGTGACGTCCTTCCATTCCCGGTACTTGGTGTCCTTGTCGGCCCCTTTCAGTGCCTCCTTGTAGAAGGCGACGACCTGATCGTGGGACAGATTGGTCTTAAGCACGATATCCCTGTCCGTCTTGCTCGTGACCTGCGCCTCCGGAACGAGCGGGGCACCGAGGAAATCGTCGGCATGGCAGAAAACGGGAAGCAACGACAAAAAACCAGCGATCAAAAGCATCTTCATCTTCATCTCTCGATCCTCTTCTGCAGGGTGGCCTCGTGGAGATCCCAGCGCAACGCCTGGATGCTACTTGCTGAACATCGCGATGAACATGCCCGCGGCCGCGGCCGTGCCGATGACCCCGGCCAGATTCGGTCCCATGGCGTGCATCAGCAGGTGGTTGTGCGGGTCCTCCTTGAGGCCCTGAATCTGGGAGACACGGGCCGACATGGGCACGGCCGAGACCCCGGCGGACCCGATCAGCGGGTTGATCTTCTCCTTGAGGAAGAGGTTCATGACCTTGACGGTCAGGATGCCGCCGATCGTGCACACGGCGAAATCGATCAGGCCCAGGCCGAAGATGAAGAGCGGTTTCCAGCTCAGGAACTTGTCCGCGTGCATCGTGGCGCCGACCGTGACCCCCAGGAAGATGGTCACGATGTTCATCAGGGCGTTCTCGGCCGTGTCGCTCAGGCGCTTCACGACTCCGCTCTCCCGCATGATGTTGCCGAACATGAACAGGCCCATCAGGGGCATAACTGCCGGAACGAGGAGGGCGATGATAGCCGCGCCGATCAGCGGGAAGACGATCTTCTCGGTCCGCGAGACGACCCGCAGCTGGCGCATCCGGATCAGCCGCTCCTCCTTCGTGGTGAACCAGCGCATAAAGACCGGCTGGATCAGGGGCACCATGGCCATGTACGAGTAGGCGGCCAGGGCGTTGGCCCCGAGGAGCTGGGGCGCGAGCTTGGTGGTCAGATAGATCGTCGTGGGCCCGTCCGCGCCGCCGATGATCGAGACGGAGGCGGCCTCCTTGAGCGTGAAGCCGGCCAGGATGCACCCGGTGAAGGTCACGAAGACTCCCAGCTGCGCCCCGGCGCCCACGAGCAGGGTCTTCGGGCTCGCGATCAGCGGCCCGAAGTCCGTCATGGCCCCCAGGCCGAGGAAGATCACGCAGGGGATCACCTCCCACTCGAGCCCGTAGTGGTAGAAGATGTTGAGAAGCTCGCGTTGCCCTTCGGCCGTGTAGCCCATTAGGGGAACCAGGGGGAAGTTCACGATGAAGATCCCGAAGCCGATCGGCAGCAGGAGCAGCGGCTCGAAGTCCTTGACGATCGCCAGGTACAGGAAGAACAGGGCGATCGCCCACATGACCAGAAATCGGTAGTCGAAGTTGTAGATCCCGGTCGTCTCCAGGGTCCCGTACAAAAGGTCCATGATCTCAGCGAACGACATGCAAGACCTCCTTTTTCAAAGTGAACGGCGTCGTGGCGTCTCAGACGGTTGGCGCTCGCGGTCGCCCACCAGAGGGAAATATCCCCCCGAACGTTCGGCGACAAAGGTTGGAT
>JACRCS010000178.1 GCA_016218905.1 Deltaproteobacteria bacterium | reverse complement strand
GTTTCTCTCCGACCTCGTCCTCGTCGTGAGGGCTGAGCCGGACACGGGGGCCGTCTCGGCCCGCGTCCTCTCGGGCGCCTCCGGGAAGCCCGTCGCTGGCGCCGAGGTCGCGCTCTGGCGCTTCGACTGGCGCGAGGGACACCGTCGGGACGAGGTGAAGACGACGGACGGGGACGGAGCGGTCTCGTTCGCGGCACGCGAGGGGGGCGGGAGCTTTCACCTGCTCGCGAAGAAGGGGGCCCACGTCACCTTCGACGGCCAGCAGCTGGGGTTCTACCGGCAGGGGGCTCCCGGGCAGCGGACAGCCTCCCTCCTCTACACCGATCGAAGCATCTACCGTCCCGGTCAGAAGCTCTTCTGGAAGGTCCTCGCCTACGACGGCTCTCAGGAACACGCTCGATTCAAGGCTTCGGCGCAGGTACCCGTCACGGTCTGGCTCGTCGACCCGAACGGCGAGAAGGTCGAGACGCGGACCGTCACGACGAACGACTTCGGGACGGCGGCGGGAGAGATCGTGGTGCCGACGGGGCGGCTCCTCGGCGGATGGCGGCTCGAGAGCTCGCTTTCCGGAAGCGCGTTCGTGAAGGTCGAGGAGTACAAGCGGCCGACGTTCGAGGTGGCCTTCCAGGAGCCGAAGGAGCCGATGCGGCTCAACCGTAAGGCCGTCCTGAAGGGAGAGGCGAAGTACTACTTCGGACTGCCGGTGGCGAGCGGCGGCGTGACGTGGCGCGTCACGCGCGAAACGGTCCATCCCTGGTGGTGGTCTTTCTGGGGATGGGGGGCGCCCGCGAAGGCTCAGACGATGGCGTCGGGCGCGACGACCCTCGGCGCCGACGGGACGTTCACGGTCGCTTTCACCCCCGAGGCGGACGAAACCGCCGGCCAGGGGCGCGACGTGACCTGGCGCTACATCGTGAGCGCCGACGTCGTCGACGAAGGGGGCGAGACGCGGAGCGCGACCCGATCCGTGCGGCTGGGTTTCGTCTCCGTCGAAGCGAGTGTCGGATTCGCCACGGGCTTCCTGCGCGAGGACGAACCGGCCTCCGTGACGATCACGCGGACGAGCCTCGACGGCGCCCCGCGCTCCGGGAAGGGACTCTGGCGGCTGGTCGCTCTCGTTCCGCCGGCGACGACCCCTCTTCCAGCGGACCTTCCGCGCCGCGGGGGGACGCCGGAAGGCGAAGAGGGCGCCCCGGAAGGAGCTTCGTACATGACCCCCGGGGACGCGCTGCGCCCCCGTTGGGACACGGCGTTCCACGTCGAGGGGGTCCTCCGCGACTTCCGCGACGGCACCGAGAAGGCCCGGGGAGAAGCGGGGCACGGTGAGGACGGCGTCGCGACGATCGAGCTCGGGAAGCTCGCGCCCGGCGCCTTCAGGCTCCGATACACCACCGTGGACGACTTCGGGGCTTCCTACGAGACGTTCCGGGACTTCCTCGTCGCCGGGGGGAAGGAGCCTCCGTCGGTTCCGCTCGCGCTCGTCGTGGAGTCGGGGTCGGTCCGAGTGGGGGAGACGGCGCGTCTCCTCGCGGCTTCCGGCCTTCCCGGCCAGGAAATGCTTCTCGAGCGCTTCCGGGCTGGGAAGCTCCTCTCGCGCTCGGTCCTGACGTCGGGGCAGGCGAAGACGGTCGTCGAGATTCCGGTGACGGAGGCGGATCGCGGCGGCTTCGGGGTCACGCTCACCGCGCTGCGGGATCACCAGTGGATGAGCCAGACGGCGGCGGTCTTCGTCCCGTGGGACGACCGCGCGCTGAAGCTGGAGTTCGCGACGTTCCGAGACCGCATCCGCCCCGGGACGCGCGAGACGTGGCGGGTGACGGTGAAGTCGCCTTCGGGAAAGCCCGTCGAGGCGGGAGCGGCGGAGCTTCTCGGCTACATGTACGACAGGAGCCTCGACGTCTTCGCGCCCCACCAGCCCCCGTCGGTCCTCGGTCTCTACCCGTCGCGAACCGGGACGCCCTGGACACGCGCCACACTCGGACCGGCCTGGGCCCAATGGGTGATCGGCTCGTTCGACCCGACCCCGTCCTCGCCCTCGCTCGACCCGGACCGGCTCAAGGAGCTGGACCGCTACGGCATCGGTGGGCCGGGCGTCCGGGGCCGCCGGTTCAAGATGCGGGGCGCGGTGGGCGGCGGAGTCGTCGCCGAGAGCATGGCGATGGACGCCGTGGCCGCTCCTCCCGCCCCCGCGTCGGCTCCCGCCCGGCAGATGGGGAAGATGGCCGCAAAGGAGGAGGGCGACGCCCGAAGCGAGCAGAAGAAGGACTCCGGCGGCGTGGCTCCCGCGGGGACCGAGGCGCCGGCCCTCCGGAGCAACTTCGCGGAGACCGCGTTCTGGATCCCGCAGCTCCTGACCGGGACCGACGGCTCGGCGTCGATCGAGTTCACGGTTCCCGATTCCGTCACCTCCTGGAACGTCTGGCTCCACGCCGTGACGAAGGACCTCCGCGGCGGATCGCTGAAGAAGGAGACGAAGAGCGTCAAGGAGCTGATGGTCCGCCCCTACGTCCCGCGCTTCCTGCGCGAGGGGGACCGGGCCGAGCTGAAAGTCGTCGTCAACAACGCGTCGGAAGGCGAGCTGAAGGGGAGCCTCGCGTTCCAGATCCTCGACCCCGAGACGAACGAGGATCTTTCAGCCCGCTTCGGCCTCTCGGCGAACGACACGAGCCGCGCAATTACGGTCCCTGCGGGCGGCGGCACGAACCAGACGTTCTTCCTGACGGCCCCTCCCGGCGTCCGGACGGTCGCGTTCAAGGTGACGGCGACCTCGGGGAGCCTGTCCGACGGCGAGCTGCGCCCGTTGCCGGTGCTCCCGAGCCGGATGCACCTCGTGCAGTCGCGCTTCGTCACGCTCCGCGAGGGACAGAAGAAGGAGCTGCGCTTCGAGGATCTGGCGAAGGGGGGCGATCCGACGCTCGTCAACGAGCAGATGGTCGTTACCGTCGACGCGCAGCTCTTCTACGCCATCCTCGAGGCGCTGCCGTACCTCGTCAACTACCCGTACGAGTGCACCGAGCAGACGCTGAACCGCTTCGTTTCCACCGGCATCGTCTCGTCGATCTTCGAGAAATACCCGTCGGTTGCCGTGATGGCCAAGGAGTTCTCGAAGAGGGACGTGCGTCTCGAGACGTGGGACGCGGCCGACCCGAACCGGAAGATGACGCTCGAGGAGAGCCCATGGCTCGTCGACGCTCGCGGAGGGCAGGACGCGGGGCACGGTCTCGCGAAGGTGCTCGATCCGCGCGTGGCAAAGGCCGAGCGCGAGGCCGCAATCGCGAAGCTCCGAAAGGCGCAGACCGCCATCGGCGGCTTCCCCTGGTGGCCGGGCGGCCCGCCCTCGCCCTACATGACCGTCTACATCCTCCACGGCCTGGCGAAGGCGTCGGAGTTCGGCGTCGAGGTCCCGCGCGACATGGTGGAGCGGGGCTGGGGATACGTCGCGAAGCACTTCCGCGAGGACCTTCGCGACATGATGAAGACGGACTGCTGCTGGGAGATCCTGACCTTCGTCAACTACGTCGCGTCGTGCTACCCCGACCCGTCCTGGATGGGGAACGCCCTCACGGCCCAGGAGCGGAAAGAGATCCTGGCGTTCTCGTTCAAGCACTGGAAGGAGCACTCGCCCTACCTGAAGGGCTATCTCGCCCTGACCCTGAAGCGGATGGGCCGGCCGAAGGACGCCGATCTCGTCTTCTCGAGCGTCATGGACTCGGCGAAGACGACCGAGGAGCTCGGGACCTTCTGGGCGCCGGAGGACCGCTCCTGGCTCTGGTACAACGACACGATCGAGACCCACGCGTTCGCGCTCCGGACGCTCACGGAGCTGACACCGAAGGACCCGCGGCGCGACGGACTCGTCCAGTGGCTCTTCCTGAACAAGAAGCTGAACCAGTGGAAGTCGACCCGCGCCACGGCCGAGGTCCTCTACTCGCTCGTCCACTACCTCAAGGCCGAAGGCGCTCTCGGCGGCCGCGAGACGATGAAGGTGATCGTCGGCGGCCGCGAGACGGCGTTCACGTTCGAGCCGGACAAGTACACCGGGAAGAAGAACCAGGTCGTCATCCCGGGGCCGCAGGTCGACCCGGCAACGACCTCGACGATCGCCGTGGAAAAGGGTGGCAAGGGCTTCGCCTTCGCCTCGGCGGCGTGGCACTTCTCGACGGAGAAGCTCCCGGAGGAAGACCGCGGCGACTTCTTCCACGTCTCCCGGCGCTACTTCCTCCGCGAAAACACCGGGAAGGAGTGGGTTCTGAGGCCCCTCGCCGACGGCGCCACGCTGAAGCCCGGCGATCAGGTGGAGGTGCAGGTCTCCCTTCGGACCAAGCATGCCGCCGAATACGTCCACCTGCGCGACCCGCGCGGCGCCGGTTTCGAGCCGGAGTCGACGGTCTCGCGCTACGAGTGGGACCTCGGGATCGCCTGGTACGAGGAGGTCCGCGACAGCGGGACGAACTTCTTCTTCGAGCAGCTCCCCGTCGGCGAGTACGCGTTCAAGTATCGCCTCAGGGCGAACATGGCCGGGACGTTCCGGGTCGGCCCGGCGACGGTCCAGTCGATGTACGCGCCCGAGTTCAACGCGTATTCGACCGGGGCGGTCTTGACCGTGAAGGGGGAATGAGAGGGGAACGCGCGACTCGAGGTCGTGGACCTGCCGGATCGTGGGGGAGCTGGCGACGGGCGCCTGACGCCCGGGCTCGACCGGATCCGGGGATTCCTTTGCCGGCCGGCTCGCTTCTCCAGGCCTCACAGCCGGTTCGACGAGTCCGCCTTCTGGACCGGGTCGTCGTGCATGAAACCTCGCGGCTCCGCCGCCGTAACCTCTCTTTGCTGCCCGTGGAGGAGCGACCATGAAAGACCGTCTCAGCCGCAGGGATTTACTGGCCCTGGCGGCCACTTCCGGGGCCGTTCTGGCCCTTCCGCGCTGGGCTCGAGCCGCTGAAGCCGCTCCCGTGAAGAAGAGGCTGCTCATCCTGGGTGGCACCCGTTTCCTCGGGCCCGCTCTCGTAGACGCCGCTCAGGCGAAGGGCTGGTCGCTGACGCTCTTCAACCGAGGCAAGACGAATCCGGGTCTTTTCAAGGACCGGCCGCTGGAAGAGATCCACGGGGACCGGAACGTCTCGGACGACCTGAAGAAGCTCGCCGGCCGCACGTGGGACGCCGTCATCGACACGTCCGGCTACTTCCCGAGGCAGGTCCGTTCCGCGATGGAGGTCTTAGCGGGCAACGTCGGGCAGTACGTCTTCATCTCCTCCATCTCCGTCTACGCCACGCCGATGAAGCCGGGAATGGACGAGACGGCACCCGTCATGCGCCTCGCCGCGGGGACCGACGTCGACGCCATCAAGGACATCGGCGAAGGAAACTACGGCCCGCTGAAGCTCCTCTGCGAAGAGGCGGCCGAGAAGGCGATGCGTGGGAAGGCGCTCAACATCCGGCCTGGCTACATCGTGGGGACCCGCGACGGGAGCGACCGCTTCACCTACTGGCCGGTCCGGATCCGCAAGGGCGGGGAAGTCCTTGTCCCGGGAAAGCCCTCCGACCCTCTCCAGTTCATCGACGTGAGGGACCTGGGTGACTGGACGATCCGGATGGTCGATACGGGGACGAACGGCGTCTTCAACGCGACTGGTCCGAAGGAGAGGCTCGCCATGGGCACTTTCCTCGAGGTCTGCCGAAAGACGACGGGCTCTTCCGCGACGTTCACCTGGGCTTCAGAGGCGCGGCTGAAAGAGCTCGGGCTGACACCCGACGCGGACTTCCCGATCTGGGTCTCGACCGGGAGCCCGGAGGCGGGTATCGGCGATGTCTCGATCGCC
>JACRCS010000159.1 GCA_016218905.1 Deltaproteobacteria bacterium | reverse complement strand
TGCGGCTCTTCCCGTCACCGCCGTGCAGAACGAGTACTCGATGCTCTGGCGCGGCCCGGAGAAAGAGGTCCTCCCGCTCTGCGAGCAGCTCGGCATCGGATTCGTTCCATGGAGCCCGCTCGGAGTCGGTTTTCTCACCGGCGCCATCGACGCGAGCACGCGGTTCGCCGACGGCGACATTCGCAAGTACGAGTCGCGCTTTTCCCCCGAGAACCTGCCGAACAATCTCGCGCTCGTCGACCTCGCCAGGACGTGGGCCACGCGAAGGCAGGCGACGCCTGCGCAGATCGCGCTGGCATGGCTGATGGCGCAGAAGCCGTGGATCGTACCGATCCCCGGCACGACCCAGATGCCCCACATGCTCGAGAACGTCGGCGCGGCTTCCGTGCGATTCACATCCGCCGAGCTCACGGAGCTGAATGCGGCCGTTTCGGCCATCGAGGTTCGCGGGGCGCGCCTCCCGGACCAGGTGCTCGCCTTCTCGGGGGTCGAAGCGCCACTGAAGCCTCGTGAATAGCCGCGAGTAGCGCACCGCTGCAGCCGCGCGCTTCGTCGCTCCTTCGATCACCGTTGCCAGGGCCCCAGAGTCGGGTGCTCGTAACGCAAAGGTAGCAAGCCCAAATCTCGCCCCCGCACCACTCAGAAATCGAAGGACACCAGTCACTTACGACCGGCGCCCTTCGTGTTTTCGAGGACGT
Organism: Deltaproteobacteria bacterium; assembly: GCA_016218905.1. The sequence goes on along the minus strand of JACRCS010000159.1, from coordinate 4,941 downwards.
TAGAATCGCGAGATCGAGGGTGGCGTCAAGGTCTAAAGGGGTTCGCTCCGGTTTGTGAGGCCTCGACGCGTTTGGACCGAGGGAAAGCCACGGGCGGTCCTCGCCTCGTCGGTCGGGTCCCCATCGGCGCTGCCCTCTTCTCCTCTCACTTGCGATATTGGATCGAAAGGACTAACGTTATTGTGCCTTTTGCACCGATGACGCAAGTGAAGCCACTCGATTTCTTCGCCACCCACCCGGTCTTCACCCGAACCGAATTCGGGGCGGTCAGGGACCAGGCCTCCGCACGGACCGGGACGAACCTCCTCGCATACTACGTGCGCGAGGGGCGCCTCCTGCGCGTACGACGGGGCCTGTACGCCGTGGTTCCGCGCGGGGTGGAGGCCTCAACCTTCACCCCTGACCCGTACCTCGTCGCAACCCAGCTGGCCCCGGACGCAACCGTCGCGCTTCACGCCGCGCTCCAGTACCGGGGCCGGACGTACGCAGTGTGGAACCGATTCCACGTCGCCACCCGAACGAAGGTGACCGCATTCACCTTCCGCGGGAGCACCTTCCTCCCGGTCCGTCCTTTCGCCCGGGCGACCGCCAGCACCGAAGGCGTCGTGGAGGAACGACACGCCGGAGGGACGGTGCGGGTCACGTCGTTCGAGCGAACCCTCGTCGACCTCGTCGACGATCCTGACCTCGGTGGCGGCTTCGAGGAAGTGTGGCGGTCGCTGGAACTCGTCGAGTTCTTCGACCTCGACGCGGTCGTTGCAGAGGCGCTCTGCCGCGACGCCGCCGTCACGGCGGTCCGGGTCGGGTTCTTCCTCGAGCAGCACCGTGACGCCCTCCAGGTCGAGGAGCGGCACCTCGCGCCGCTGCGGGCACGTCGGCCGAAGCAGCCGACGTACTTCGATGCGCGCCGAAACCCCGGGCATGTCGTCGCGTCCTGGAACCTCGTCGTGCCGAAGATCGTCCTCGACCGCCGCTGGGCGGAAGTGCCATGACGCTCTCCCTCGCGGACCTCCAACGGCTCGCAGGGGCGACGGGGTTCCGGGCCGAGACGCTCGAGAAGGTGCTGCTCCTCCTCGACCTCCTCGACGCGATCCGCGCGCACCCTTACATCGGACCACGCGTCGCCCTCAAGGGCGGCACCGCTCTTAACCTCTTCGCCTTCGGCGTCCCGCGCCTCTCGGTCGACATCGACCTGAACTACACCGGCGCCGTGGACCGCTCCACGATGGAGACCGAGCGCCCGCTCGTCGACCGAGGGCTCCAGGCCGCATGCGAGCGCACGGGCGTCACGGTGAAGCGCATTCCGACGGAGCACGCCGGAGGGAAGTGGCGGCTCTCGTACGCCGCCGCAGCAGGCGGGACGGGGATGCTCGAGCTCGACGTGAACTTCATGCTCCGCACCCCGCTCTGGCCGGTGGACGTCCGGACACCATCGGCGCTCCCCGGCGTTCCGCCGCACGGCGCGTTCCCGATCCTCGACCCGCACGAGCTCGCTGCCGGGAAGCTCGCGGCACTCCTCGCGCGAGGCGCGAGCCGCGACCTCTTCGACGCGCGCGAGCTCCTCCGCCCCGGGACGCTCGACGCCGGAAGGCTCCGCCTCGCGTTCGTCGTCTACGGTGCCGTGAATCGCGTCGACTGGCGCGCCGTCGGCCTCGAGGTAGTCACGACGTCAGCGGCGGAGGTGACGGAGCGACTCCTCCCGATGCTCCGAAGCGACCTCGTGCCCGCCAGGTCGGACGTTGCGGCGTGGACCACATCGCTCGTGGCGGACTGCCAACAGTTCCTCGGCGTCGTGTTACCGCTCCGGGAGAACGAGCGAGCCTTCCTCGATGGAGTCAATGACCGGGGGGAGATCCTCCCAGCGCTCCTCACGAACGACGAGCGGCTTCGCGCCATCATCGCGGTACACCCGGCGTTGGCGTGGAAGGCGCTGAACGTTCGGAAACACCACGGTCTTCCTGGGTGAGACGAATCCACCTTCGGGGACTCGGACCTTGCGAAAGGTCTCGATCGATTTGGACCCCTCTTGACGGGAATCCTCATAACCCAAAGGTCGCAAGTTCAGATCTTGCCCCCGCAACCATACATAAGTCCGCGAGAATCAAGCGGTTACGACGACCCCGGCACTCGCTGGGGTCGAGCGTTTTCAGTCGCGATTTCGAGGTGGTTTCCGGGTCAGGCCGGACCGCTCCGCCCCTCCGCCCCTGTCGCGGGACCGCAGAGCCTCGCGGCCGAAGGCGCAGCAGACTCGCGGCCCACGAGAGAGCGGCCCTGTAAACCCGACTCCTACTTCGGAACGGTGCTGTCGCCCAGGATCAGCCTCCCCACCATGAAATAGGTCGGCGGTACTCGAAAGGCTTCACTGCTTACCGGGAAGTCCGTCGCGGGGACTTCGCGCACTCCCGCTTCCGCGACGAAGCCGAGGTTCCCCTGCTTGTCAGGAAAGGCCTGGAACCTCACACCCGACCCGAAGAAGGTCGAATGGAGGAGCCGACCCTTCTTGATGTCGATTACCGAGACGAAGAACTTCCTCTTTCCGAAGAACGTGTTGTTGAACGTCTTGTCGCAGACGGGGTACGCCGAATTCAGGGCGTTCCCGGTGAGCGGGAGGTCCGGGGAGTTCGTTTCTCCGCTGATGACGACGCGGTCCTCGTTCAGGAAGAACCCGCTCCGGATGAAGTCGAACTGGCTACCGCCGAACAGAGTCGCGTATTCCAGCTTCATGCTCGCGGAGTCGAAGACCGCGATGAAGCCATCTCTCTCGCCTTTTGGTTCTTTCGAATAGGCATTGGCGGATAGCGGAAGGCTCTTGCTGTTCGTGCTGCCGCATATCATCAATTTGCCAGGACGGGTCCAGCTGAGGTCGGTTGAAATGAAGCTCCGCCCGCCGATGTAGCTCAGATAGGAGAAGGCTGTCCCCTTCTCGTTCACCTTCGCCAGAAACAGATCGATTCCGTTCTCGAATCCTCCCTTCTCGGCCAGTTCGACCTTCTGGCGAACTGCATCAGGGGTTGCCGGCAGATCGGTCGAGGCCGTGTGGCCTGAGATGAAGATGTTCCGCTGGTCGTCAATCGCCAGGCCGGTGACGCCGTCCTCGCGATTGCCTCCTATCAGGGTGGCGCTCAGGAGACTGTCGCCCTCCGGGCTGACCCTGGCGAGGAAGCCATCGTTACCCTCAGGTCTTCTCCTGATGGCTTCCGTCGTCGTGGGAAAGTCCGGTGAGGCCGTCGTTCCCGCGATGACCACGCTGCCGTCGCGATCGACCGCGATTCCCGTCGCGGTCTCCTGGACGCTTCCACCGATGAAGGTAGACCAGACGATGCCACTTCCAGATGGGTGGATCTTGGTCACGTAGACGTCGCCGCCCCAGTCCTTCTCCCCGTTGAAGCTCGGATCGTATGCCCCGACGGTCACCGGGAAATCGGCGGAGTGGGTTCCCCCGACCAAATAGACGTACCCATCGTCGTCGACGGCCAGGCCAGTGTGATGTTCCCTCTTCGTGCCGCCGATCAGCGTGGCGAACGCGAGCTTGCCCTCGGGGGTGAACTTCGCCACGAAGGCATCGGCCTCTCCTTTGAGCTCTCTTTGAAACGCTCCGTCGGTGGTCGGAAAGTTCCGATCCCTCGTGTTGCCTGAGATGTAGATGCTTCCTTTGCCATCGGTGACGATATCGAAGGCAGCGCCATGGCGGTCGATGTGAGATAGGTAGGTGGAGAACCCAATGGTATATGCCAGGCTGTCCCCCTGTGGACCGGTGTCCGCGAGAACGCTGCTTTGTCCAAGCAGGAATCCAATCAGGACGACAGCGGTTTGTCTCAGCACGATATTCTCCTCTCACGAGCAGTGGTCGACTCTTCACCATGTTGCCGAGAACGATGGCGGGACGATGGGGATCTGCGGTGGGGTCTCCGATGGCGGAGCTAACGGAACGCGCGAGGCCGGACGACGTCCGCCCGATGCGCGGGGCTACTTGCCTTTCTGCAGCTTCGCGAGTCTGGTTTCGAGGGCCGCGCGCTTCTTCGCCAGTTTGTCGAGCTCCTTCTGGAAGTCCTCCTTCTTCGGCGAATCCGTGACGATCCTGCTCTTCGCTTCGAGAGCCGCTGTCTCCCGGGAGACCTTCCGAAGCAGCTCTTCGACCACCACCGGGTCCGAGAAGTCCGGAGGCTGGGCGTTGGCGACTGCGGGTTTCTCGTGGAAGGCGGCGACCCTCTTCTCGTGCACCAGCTCGACCGTCGTCGCTCCCTGCGCCGCCGTGACCTGCGCGACCGGCCAGCGCTGCGATCCCTCGCGGCGGGTGTGCGTGCCCGACACCTGCGAGTACTTCCCGTGCGCCAGCGGCCAGCGCTGCGTCTCCGGCCGCTGCGAGGCCGACCCCTGCGCCGCCGTGACCTGTCCGCAGAACCAGTTCTGCCGCGAGGGCACGTGCGTGGCCACCTGCCAGTCCGTCGTCTGCGAGCACCGTTTCCGCTGCGCCGAGGGACGCTGCGTCGCCTATCCGTGCGACGGCGTCACCTGCGGGCCGGGGCTGGTCTGCGCCCCGACCGGCGGCTCGGGCACCAACTGCGTGCCCGCCCTCTGCGACCACGTGACGTGCAACAGCGGTGAGATCTGCCAGATCGGCACCGGCATGTGCGTGCGTGACGTGTGCCTGGGCGTGAACTGCCGCGACCCCGAGCTGCACTGCGAGATCCGCGAGAACCGCGCGCAGTGCGTGCCCAACGTCCCGATCGTGATCGTCCCGCGTGACCGCGGGGTCGGCACCGGTGGCGGCGGGATGTTCTGCAGCACCTCGACGCCGGGCTCGTCGGGCGCGCTGCCGGTGGGCTTCGGGCTGCTGGTGGCGCTGGCCTTCGTGCGCCGCCGCCTGCGCCGCCTGGCACGGGCGCTGCTGCCGCTGGCCGGGCTCGTCGTGGCCTTCTCGCAACTGGGCTGCGAGACCGA
>JACRCS010000158.1 GCA_016218905.1 Deltaproteobacteria bacterium | reverse complement strand
TCGAAAGACCGACTACGTGGTCGTCGGCGAAGACGCGGGTTCCAAGGCGGCCCGGGCCGGAGAGCTCGGAGTGCACCGTCTCTCCGAGTCGGACTTCCTCGGGCTCCTGCGCAGGGCGGAGGAGAGAGGGCTGGAAGGCACATGAAGGGGGCTCCGGCCAGTGGTCTGACGAGGGCGGAGCTCGCGCTGGCAGGGTTCCCATGACCGTATGGCTCCTGGATCTCGACAATACGCTCTATCCCGCCTCGTGCGGCCTCTTCGAGGTCGTCAACCGGAGGATCTCGGAGTACATGGCCGTGCGGCTGGGGCTCCCGCCCGGCGAGATCGCGGAGCTGCGCCGCCGGTACTGGGAGGAGTACGGTCTCACGATGTGCGGGCTCATGGCCCATCACGGCGTCGAGCCGGGCGATTACCTGGAGTACGTCCACGACGTCCCGGTCGCGCAGTTCCTCGGGAGGGACCCGCTCCTGGCGGAGGCGCTGGGCGAGCTTCCCGGGGAGAAGTTCGTCTTCACGAACGGCTCGGCGGCCCACGCCCGCTCGGTCCTCAGGTGCCTCGGGATCGAGGAGCTCATCGCGGATGTCTTCGATATCGCCTACTTCGACTACCTCCCGAAACCACGGCCTCACGGCTACCGAAAGGTATTGGAGAGACTCGGAGCCGACGGAGCCGGGACCTGGATGGCGGACGACAGCGCCGACAATCTCGATACCGCGCGGAGTTTCGGCATCACGACCGTCCTCGTCTCCGAGACGCCCGGCGGAGGTCACCTCCACGCCCGCTCCCCACTCGAGTTGCCTGGCCTGTTTCGGGCCCGCGGCCGAGCGGCGCCCGCTCCGCGGCGTCGTTGACACCGTTCGGGCCGCCCGCGTATAAAGCCGCAAGCAGAGGAGGTGCCATGGGCATTCTGAACGGCGGGATTCGCTTTCGGCGCTACGCCGTCGACGGTGAGCTTCCCCCCGATTTCCGGGATCTCTACGAGCAGTCGATCCAGCAGCTCGGCTTTCGCGACTTCGAGCCCGAGGACACCCGGGAACAGGTGATGGGCTGGGCGCCGGTGGACGATCTCTTCGGTTCCGAGCTGCACCTGGACCGCTGGCTCGTCGAGAGCTCGATCAATCTCACGCTGCGCATCGACACCAAGCGCATTCCCTCGCGCTTCCTGAAGCAGGAGTGCCGGAAGCTCGAGGCAGAGTGGAAGCTCAAGGCGGGGCGCGAGGACCTGACTCGGGCCGAGAGAGAGGAGATCGTCGAGATCGTGACGCGGAGGCTCCTCGAGCGGGTCATCCCCTCCTGCCAGGGGATCGACGTCTCCTGGGACCTGGACCGTGGGGACGTTCTCGTCTGGAGCACGTCGGAGCGCGCCAACGAGGCCTTCCGGACGCTCTTCGAGAAGACCTTCGGGCGGAAGCTCCGGCCCCTCTTCCCCTACGCCCTCGCGCTGCGGCTGCTGGGTGACGATGCGCCCGAGACGCTCGAGAGCATCACACCGACCTCTTTCATTCCCTCGGTCGCTCGGTAGGACCACCTGCTCCGCGGATAGGGCTGCCGCCCCTGTGCCGGCCGAGCTTCCCTGAGGGGCCGTCGTATGGACCGCCGGGTACGCCGTCTCTTATTCGCAGCTTTGATCTTGGGCGCGGGCCTGACCGGCCTCGCCGGCGGCGTCTTCGTCTCCTACCGTTTCCTCTTCGCCTTCGTTCCCCCGGCGCACATCCCGACGTCGGCGCAGACCGAATTCCGGCTCATGGCGGAGGCGTGGAACCTCGTCGACCGCTTCTACGTCGACCGCGCGGCGGTCAAGCCCCGCCGGCTCGCCTACGGCGCCATCAGCGGCCTCGTGAACGCGCTCGGCGACACGGGGCACAGCGGCTTCCTGACGCCCGAGATGGCCAAGGAAGCGAGGAACCTGACGCAGGGAGGCTTCGAGGGCATCGGCGCCGAAGTGCAGATGAAGGACGACCGTGTGGTCGTCGTGGCCCCGATGGACGGCTCGCCGGCGCAACGGGCGGGACTGCGCCCGGGTGACGTGATCCTGAAGGTCGACGGGGTGGACGTGAGCGGGCTGCCCCTGGAGCAGGTGGTCGCGCGCATCCTCGGCCGGGCCGGCACGAAGGTGACCCTCAGCATTCTTCGCCCCGCCACGAAGTCTCTCCGCGACATCACCCTCACGAGGGCCCGCATCCTGATCCACAGTGTGACGTGGCGCCGGCTCCCCGGTACCGACCTCGCCCACGTGCGGATCGCCAGCTTCAGCAAGGGCGTTACGACGGACCTGCGGGCCGCGCTGCGCGAGGTCCGGAAGGAGGACCTCCGCGGCGTCATCCTCGATCTCCGAAACGATCCGGGGGGGCTGCTGGACGAGGCGATCGGGGTCGCGAGTCAGTTCCTCGAGCACGGTAACGTCCTGCTCGAAAAGGACGCCGCGGGGAAGATCGTGCCCGTGCCCGTCGAGCCGGGAGGCGTGCTCACGGACCTGCCCCTGGCGGTGCTGGTCAACCAGGGTTCCGCGAGCGCAGCCGAAATCGTGGCCGGTTCACTCAAGGGAGCTCGCCGGGCGAAGGTGGTCGGCGAGACCACCTTCGGCACCGGCACGGTACTCAACCAGTTCACATTGAGCGACGGCTCCGCCGTGCTCCTCGCCACCCAGGAGTGGCTCACGCCCGACGGCCGGACCATCTGGCACGAGGGGATCCGGCCCGACGTGCCGGTCGTGCTCCCTACTGAGGTCGTGCCCCTCACACCGGCCGTCGCGGGTGCCATGTCGCACGCCAAGCTCCAAGCGAGCGGGGATCGCCAGCTCATCCGGGCCATCTCCGTCCTCTCGAAGCGGCCGTAAAGCGCCGCGCCCGTGCCCTGCCGCCACCGCCTCGGTCCCGGACGAGCCGCGCGCATTTTCGCCGGCGGAGGGCGGTGACAAGTCCTCTGCGGCTGGTAGACTCCGCGCAGGTGACGACGATCGAATGGAGGGGGTGGAGATGGGCAACCAGAGCCGTTCCTGCCGCGCCCGGCCGCACTCGGCCACGCGGCGAAGGCTGCATCGTTCTCTCTTCGGGCTTTTCGGCGCCGCGGGGGTGAGGGTCAAGAGCCGAAAGGCCCAGCCGAGCGGCGAACCGGAGCCGCCGGGACCGGCGCCGTGTCAGCGGTAGGCGACCGAAAGCGCCGGGCCCGCAGGGCTTCCTCCGCGCGCCGCCCCTCGGCCGGCGACGCGCGGGAGGCGCAACCGGTAGCCGAGAGCCAGGAGGTCCCCCAGGGAGAAGAGGTACCCCTCGGCGAAGAAGTGCCCCCGGGCGAGATCGTCTCGCCGGGGGAGGAGGTGCCATGGGGAGAGGAGATCCCTGTGCCGGGAGCGGAGTCGCGCCGCAAGAGAAAAGCCCCGCAGTGACCTGCAGGGCTTTCGGGAGTTCCCACGGGACAGGCTAGACCCAGTAGGAGTGGATCTCCTGAGCCCACTTCATGTCGGCCATGTGGGGCCAGTGATCCTTGTCGAAACCGGGTGCTTTGTCCAGCCGTTCCTTGTCCACGTCGAACACGAACTGCTTGTTGGCGGGGTCGAGCCTCAACGCGCTCCATGGAATGGCGAAGAGCTTGTCTCCGATGCCGAGGATGCCGCCGAACGAGAGCACGGCATAGGCAACCTTTCCGGTGCCCATATCGATCATGATCTCTTCGATCTTCCCAAGCCTTTCACCCTTCGAATTCACGACGTGATCGCCCACCAAGTCATTGGCGCCCATCACCTCGGGGCCCGGGCCGCCGCCTTTCATTCCGAATGCCATGGCTGAACCTCCTTCTCGGGTAGCCCATTTGAAGGTCGGTCTTTGCGGGCTTTCTTGCCTCAGCGAGACTGACTCGAAGCAACAATAAGGAGAGCGTGAAGGCGGGCCAAGATCGGAGGGGATAAAAACCGATGGCCGGTAGGCTAAAAGGCGTATCCGGGTGAAGTACCGCCCGGAACGGAGAGCGGAGAAGGGCACGCGGCCCTTCTCCGCGGCGCGTCGAACCCGGTTACGTGGCTTCGTGGAAGCCGATGCCTTCGTCTTCCAGGGCGCCCCGAAGCTTCTCGAGGGCCTCTACCTGGATCTGCCGGATGCGTTCCCGGGTGACGCCGAACTCCTTCCCGATCTTCTCGAGAGTCATGCCCTCTTCGTCCTCGAGGCCGAAGCGCATCGAGAGGATCCGCCGCTCGCGGTCCGTGAGGTGAGTGAGCTTGTGGAGGACGAAGCGCCGCATCTTGTCGATGTGGATCGTGTCTACCGGATCCCTGGCAGTCGGGTCCTCCAGCTTGTCCTGGAGCGTGAAGTCGCCGTCGGCATCGAGCGCCTGGTCGATGGAGAAGACCTTTCGCCGGATCGACTGGAGCCGGTACACGTACGCCACCGTGAACCCGGTTTCCTCGGCCAGCTCGTCTTCGCCAGGGTAGCGGCCGAGGCGCCGGTGGAGCAGTTCGGTGCAACGGTTCAAGCGTTCGACGTCGTCCGAGACGTGAACGGGAAGCCGCACCGTGCGCACCTGGTTCGTTAGGGCCCGCTCGATGGACTGACGAATCCACCAGGTGGCGTAGGTGGAGAAGCGGCACCCCTTTGAGGCCTTGAACCGTTCGACGGCTTTGATCAGTCCGACGTTCCCCTCTTCGATCAGGTCCATGAACGGTAGGCCGCGGTTGACGTAACGCTTTGCGATCTTGACGACGAGTCGCAGGTTCGACTCGATCATCCGGGCGCGCGCGTTCTCATCGCCTGTCTCGATCCGGTGGGCGAGCTCGATCTCCTCTTCGGCGCAGAGCAGGCGCGTGCGCCGGATGTCGCGCAGGTAGAGCCCCATCGAGCTGGATGGTTGGCCCGTCCCGCGCCTCTCGTCCTGGAGCTCGGCGGCTGAATCGGCGTAGAGGTTTTCCGCAAGATCTGGAGTCATCGTCACCTCCGCGAGCCTATTTATTGGCTGAGCGGGCACAACTATAGTCGGGCGCCGACGAATTTTCATAGACCCCGGATCCCGGTTTTACCCGGAGGGATAAGAGGTCTATCCGAGTGTTTAGACCCATCCGGTCATCTTTGGGCGGGAGGCCGTGCGGCCGAAAAAGCGCCTTCTGGGCCGTTCGACAGACCGAGGGAAGGGGGAGTCGACCGAAACTAGCGGGGAAGAGGGGCGCGCGCGTATCCGATCGGACCCGCGGCCGCGCGTCCCGCCGGGAGGGGATGGGGGAGGGGACGGGGGAGGGCCGCCGAGGCGGCCCTCCTTCGGTTCAGGGCGCGACGGGCGCCGGGAAGCACTTGACGGCCTCCCAGGCGGCGTCGATCTCGGCCTGCGGCAGTGTGTAGTCTTCGAGCCGGCCCGAGAAGTAGGCTTCGTAGGCCGCCATGTCGAAGTGACCGTGGCCGGAGAGGAGGAAGAGGATCGTCTTGGCCTCGCCCTTCTCCTTCGCCAGGAGCGCCTCGTTGATCGCGCCGCGGATCGCGTGGGAGGACTCGGGGGCCGGGATGATGCCCTCGTGGCGCGCAAAGAGCACCGCCGCCTCGAAGCACTCCTTCTGCTGGAACGCCGCGGCGCGGATGAGCCCGTCTTTCAGGAGCTGGCTCACCAGAGGCGCCATGCCGTGGTAACGGAGCCCTCCCGCGTGGATACCGGCCGGCATGAACGTGTGCCCCAGGGTGTGCATCGGCACGAGCGGAGTCATCCCGACCGTGTCGCCGAAGTCGTAGTGGAAGTGGCCCCGGGTCAGCGTGGGGCAGGCCGAGGGCTCGCAGGCCACGAAGTCGACGCGCTGGCCGTGGAACTTGTCCTGGAGGAAGGGGAAGGAGATACCCGCGAAGTTGGAACCGCCCCCGCAGCAGGCCAGGACCACGTCCGGGTAGTCGCCCGCCAGCTCCATCTGCTTCTTCGTCTCGAGCCCGATGACCGTCTGGTGCAGGAGGACGTGGTTCAACACAGAGCCGAGCGCGTACTTGGTGTCCTCCCGGCCCACCGCGTCCTCCACCGCCTCGGAGATCGCGATGCCCAGGGAGCCCCTCGAGTTCGGGTCCTCGGCGAGGGTCTTCCGGCCGGCTTCCGTCTCGGTCGACGGGCTCGCCGTGACCTTGCCGCCCCAGGTTTCCATCATGATCCGGCGGTAGGGCTTCTGCTCGTACGAGACCTTGACCATGTACACCTTGGCCTCGAGCCCGAAGAGCCTGCACGCCAGCGACAGCGCGCTTCCCCATTGGCCGGCGCCCGTCTCCGTCGCGATCCGCTTCACACCCTCGCGCTGGTTGTAGTAGACCTGCGGCACGCTCGTGTTGGGTTTGTGGCTGCCCGCGGGGCTCACCCCTTCGTACTTGTAGTAGATCCGTGCCGGGGTGCGCAGCGCCTCTTCCAGGCGCCTGGCGCGGAAGAGCGGGGTCGGTCGCCAGAGGGCGAGGACGTCCAGGACCTCCGCCGGGATGTCGATCCAGCGGTCCCGGCTCACCTCCTGCTCGATCAGCGACATGGGGAAGAGCGGCGCGAGGTCCTGGGGCCCGATGGGAGCACGGGTACCCGGATGGAGGGGGGGCAGCACGGGATTGGGCATGTCGGCTGCAATGTTGTACCACTGTCGCGGGATGTCCTTTTCGGTGAGGAGGTATTTCGTCTGGGTCATGGAAGCTCCTTTCCGAAAGGGGTCCTCAGCGGACCCGTGCGAGACGCCGGGCGAAGCGGGCGAGGCTCTCCGCGTTGTGGGCCGCGAAGAAACCGTCGAGGTAGGGCAGGGCGGTGGACATGCCCCGGCAGAGCGGGCGGTAGTCCGGATCGCCCTTCAGGGGGTTAAGCCAGTACACCCGCGCGGCCGAGCCCTTGAGCCGGACCATCTCCCGCCGCAGCGTCGCGGCGTCGCCCCGGTCCCAGCCGTCGCTGAAGATCACGGCGACGACCTGCCGCAGGTGCGACTCGCGGCCCAGCGCGTCGTTGAACTCCTTGAGGCAGTCGCCGATGCGGGTGCCCCCCGACCAGCCCACGGTCTGCGCACTCAGCCTCTCGAGGGCGAAGGCGAAATCTCTGCTGCGGACGGTCTCGGTGAGGCGGAAGAGGCGCGTCGAAAAGGCGTACACCTCCGTGTGGGGCTCCAGCCTCGCGATGCCCTGGGAGAGGCGGAGAAAGAAGCGGCTGTATACGTCCATGGAGCCGGAGACGTCGCCGAGGAGCGCGATCCTTCGGCGGACGAGCTTCGGCTCGCGGCGGACGAGCGTCAGGAACTCGCCTTGGGAGCGTACGCTCTTTCGGAACGTGCCGCGGAACTCGATCGTCCGGCCTCGGGAGCCGGTGCGGTAGCGGCGGCCGGGCCGGGTGAAGAGCTTCGCGAGGAGGAGCTGGAGGACCGCGTGCAGCCTCGTCTCCTCATCGGGAGCGAGCGATCGCAGGTCCCTCTTCATCAGCAGCTCCTCCGCGCTCGCGCCCCGGGAGGCGAAGTGCTTCCGGCGGCGCGCCTCGTTGCCTTCACCGCTGTCGGAGGCGGGGACAGCGCTAGGGAGGGTGGGCGGGGAGGCC
>JACRCS010000154.1 GCA_016218905.1 Deltaproteobacteria bacterium | reverse complement strand
GTGTCGCGAGGAGATGCCGGCCCTCGTCGCGGCGGCCAGGAAGTTCCCGTCGCGAGACCTTGCCGTCGTCCTCGTTTCCCTCGACTCGCAGAAGACCGGGCCCGCGCAGGTGCCCAGATTCCTGAAGGAGAGAAAGGTCCCGTTCGTCTCCTGGCTCGCGAAGGCGCGGGACCCGCAGGATTTCATCGACACCGTCGACCCGACGTGGGACGGCTCGCTCCCGTACTCGCTCGTCTACGGGCGCGACGGGAGGATCGCCGCCCGTCTTTCGGGCCTGCAGACCGAGGCGTCGTTCGCGGAGGCGATCCGGAAGGTCGTCGACGCGAAGTGAGGCGCCGCCCGCTTTTCGACGCCCTCTTCCTCGACCGCGACGGGACCCTCATCGCCGAGCGGGGCTTCCTCGCCGACCCGAAGGGCGTCCGTCTCGCGCCGGGCGCTCCGGCTCTCCTGGCGCGCTTCGTGGCGGAAGGGACGAAGCTCTTCGTCGTGACGAACCAGTCGGGCGTCGCGCGCGGACTGACGCGTTGGGACGAGGTGAACGCGGTGAACGCCGAGGTGGAGCGTCGGCTCGCCGCCCGTGGCGTCCCGATCGCGGGCTGGCTCGTCTGCCCGCATCACCCGGAGGGGAAGGTGAAGCCGTACGCGGTCGCCTGCCGGTGTCGCAAGCCGGGGACCCTCCTCCACCGGCGCGCGCTCCGCCGGCATTCTCTCTCGGCCGCGCGCTCCGCCGTCGTCGGGGACAAGTGGGACGACGTCGGCGCGGGGCTCACGCTCGGTGCCCTCACCGTCCACCTCCTCTCGGGGCACGGGCGCGAGCAGCGTGCGCAGGTGCGGGAGAAGGGCGGGGGGCGCGTGATCCTCGCCGGGGGGCTCGCCGACGGTCTCCGGAAGCTCCGGGCCGCAGCGGAAGGAAAGGCGCGATGACGACGACGAATCGCCCGCGACGGGGCGAGACCGTGACGACCTACCCGATCGCGACGCGGTCGTTCAAGGTGAAGAGCGCGGACTTCGCGGCGAAACCGGCCACGAGCGGCTCCTTCGCCGACTTCTGGAACGGCCTGCCGAAGATCCTCGCGGCCGAATCGCTCCGCAAGGTCGCCGCGGCGATCCACGCGGCGAAGCGGAAGGGCCGGCCGGTCGTCGTCGCGTTCGGCGCTCACGTCCTGAAGACGGGGCTCGGGCCCGTCCTCGTCGACCTCGTCGAGCGCGGGTTCGTGACGGCCCTCGCGACGAACGGTGCGAGCGGCATCCACGATTTCGAGGTCGCGTATCACGGGAGGACTTCGGAGGACGTCGGGGCTGTCCTCGAGACGGGCGAGTTCGGGATGAGCCGCGAGACGGGCGAAGGGATCTTCCGCGCGCTCCGCGCCGGACGGAAGAAAGGCGTGGGCTACGGGCGCGCGCTCGGCGAGGCGATCCTCCGCGGACGCCTCCCGTACCGCCACCTCTCCCTTTGCGCCGCGGCGGCCAAGGCCGGCGTTCCGCTCACCGTCCATGTCGCGCTCGGGACCGACACTCTCGTCCAGCATCCCGGAATGGACGGCGCTCTCGTCGGAGAGATGTCGATCCGCGACTTCACGGCGATTCGGCGGGTCATCGGAGAGCTCGGCGACGGTGGGGTCTGGATCAACGCCGGCTCGGCCGTCATCATGCCGGAGGTATTCCTGAAGGCCCTCTCCATGGCCCGCAACCTCGGGCACGACGTGAGGAACTTCACGACCGTCGACCTCGACATGATTCGCCACTACCGTCCGCACGAGAACGTCCTCAAGCGCCCCGTCCTCTCGGGCGGCGCCTCGTACGCGATCACCGGCCACCACGAGATCGTCCTGCCGCTCCTGGCGCAGGCGCTCGTCCTGGGGCTGGAGGATGGGGAATGACTCCGCGTGAGCTCGCTGCACTCGCGGCGAGATGTCTCGGGGGAACCCGCCGGGAATTCCCCCGAACCCCCTCCTTGAGGAGCGAACGATGACTCCGCGTGAGCTCGCTGCACTCGCGGCCGCCGCGCCTAGCGTGAAAGCGGTCGTCGTGGGCGACCTGATGCTCGACGAGACGTGGTTCGGCGACGTTTCCCGCGTGGCGCCCGAGGCACCGGTCCCGCTCCTGGCGCTCTCGTCGATGTCCCGGCGCGCCGGAGGCGCCGGAAACGTCGTCGAGAACCTCGCCGCGCTCGGCGCGCGGACGGTGGCGCGCGGGGCCGTGGGTCCGGAGGAGGAGGGCGCCTGGATCGCTCGCCACCTCGGCGATCTCCCCGGCGGCGAGCAACACGTCGTCGTGGACCCGCTCCGGACGACTCCGGTCAAGCGGCGGATGGTGGCCGACGGCCGGCAGCTCCTTCGCGTCGACCAGGAGCTCCCCGCCGTTCTGTCGGGCGCAGCCGAGGATCGGCTCGTCGCTGCGGGCCTCGCGGCGCTCGAGACGGCCGACGCCCTCCTCCTCTCCGACTACTCGAAGGGAACCCTCACGCCGCGCGTCATGGAGACTCTCCTCGGCGAGGCTCGCCGTCGCGGCGTTCCCGCGCTCGTCGACCCGAAGGGAAGGGACTACTCGCGCTACCGCGGCGCGACCTGCATCACCCCGAACCGCAAGGAGCTCGAGACGGTCACGGGAGAGAGCGCCCGGGACCTCGGGACGGTGGCGCGCCTCGCCTCGCGCCTGCGCGACGAGCTCGGCCTCGACGCCATCCTCGTGAAGCTCTCGGAGGAAGGGATGCTCCTCCTGCCAAAGGGAGGCGCCCCGCACCGGATCGCCGCGCGCGCCCGGGAGGTCTTCGACGTGACGGGAGCGGGCGACACGGTCCTCGCGACGCTCGGCGTCGCTCTCGGCGCAGGGCTGCCGCTCTCCGCCGCGGCCGAGGTCGCCAATCGCGCCGCTGGCGTCGTCGTCGGCCGAACGGGAACCGCCTCCGTCCGGTGGGCCGACCTTCTCGACGGGCTCACGTCGTCCCCCGCAGAGAAGCTCCTCGAAAGTAGCCACGTCGCCTCCGTCGCGCAGATGCTCCGGCGCGCGCACCGGCGGGTCGTCTTCACGAACGGCTGCTTCGACCTCCTCCACCCGGGGCACGTCACGCTTCTCGGCGCCGCGAAGAAGCTCGGCGACGTCCTCGTCGTCGGCCTCAACAACGACGCGTCCGTCAAGCGCCTCAAGGGCCCCGAGCGGCCGATCCTGTCGGAGACGGACCGGGCGCAGGTCCTCGGCGGCCTCGACGCGGTCGACTTCGTCGTCCTCTTCGAGGAAGACACGCCGGAAGCGCTCATCCACGAGATCCGCCCGCAGGTCCTCGTCAAAGGGGGCGACTACACCGAGGAGAGCGTCGTCGGCGCGCGCTTCGTCCGCTCGTATGGTGGCGAGGTCGCGCTCGTCCCTCTCGTTCCCGGTCGCTCGACGACCTCGATGGTGACGAAGATGAAAGAGACCTCGTGATCGACGCACACCTCTCGGCCCTCGCGGCGACCGCCCTCGCCGCGCGCGACTCCTTGGCGCCCGCCCTCGCGGCGGCCTCGGCCACCGTCGCGGCGGCCGTGCGCGCCGGAAGCAAGGTCCTCGCCTTCGGCAACGGCGGGAGCGCCACGCAGGCGCAGCACTTCGCCGCCGAGCTCGTCGTCCGTTACAAGGAGGACCGGCCGGGTCTCCCGTCGATCGCCCTCACGTGCGACGGGGCGATCCTCACCGCCTGCGCGAACGACTATTCCTACGACTACGTCTTCGCCCGGCAGGTCGAGGCGCTCGGCCGCCCCGGTGACGTCGCCCTCGCGCTCTCCACCTCCGGAACGAGCCCGAGCGTCGTGAAGGCGCTCGAGGCCGCCCGCGCGCGCGGTCTCGTCACGCTTCTCGTCACCGGCTCGCGCGGCACCGCCGAGGCGGCGAAGTGGGACCACGGCCTCGTCGTCCCCTCCGCCGAAACGGCCCACGTCCAGGAAGTCACCCTCGCCGTCCTCCACCTCCTCTGCAAGGCGATCGAGGACGGGGTCAGGTCTTGATTTTCTATTCTGCGATCGTGCCGTAGAGTGTAGAACGTAGACCAGACCCCACTCCTGGATTCCTAGATCGTGAGGGCGAAGCCTTCCTTCTTTGCGACGTAGACGGCGCAGACGGCGTCGCCGACGACGTTCGGGACGGTGCGGGCCATGTCGAGGAGGCGGTCGACGCCGATGATGACGGCGATCCCTTCGGCGGGGACCCCGACGGAGGTGAGGACGAGGACGAGGAGCGGGATGGACCCGCCCGGCACGCCTGCGGTACCGATCGCCGTGAGGACCGCGAGGACGATGACGAAGAGCTGCTGGCCGAGGGAGAGGTGGACACCGAAGACCTGGGCCAGGAAGACGCAGGAGATCCCTTCGAAGAGCGCCGTGCCGTTCATGTTCATCGTCGCGCCGAGCGGGAGGACGAAACCGGCGATCTGGGGCGGGACCCCGAGGTCGCGCTCGGAGACTTCGATGGTCGTCGGGAGCGTCGCGTTCGATGAGCTCGTCGAGAAGGCCGTGATCATCACGGGGCGCATCTTCTTCAGGAAGGCCCACGGCGAGACGCCCGCGCGGAATCTCAGGTAGAGCGGGTAGACGCCCAGGATGAGGAGCGTCAGGCCGAGCAGGACCGTGACGACGAAGAGGAGGAGCTGCCGGAGGATGTCGAAGCCGAATCGCGACGTGACGGAGAAGATCAGGCCGAAGACGCCGAACGGCGCGATCTTCAGGGCCATCCCGATGATGACGACGGTGACGTCGGCGAGCCCCTCGAGGAGCTTCATCCAGAGCGCCTGTTTCTCCGCGGCCAGCTTCGTCACGCCGATGCCGAAGAGGAGCGCGAAGAAGATGACGCCGAGCATGTCGCCCTTCGCCGCGGCATCCACGGGGTTGCGCGGCACGATGTTGACGAGGACGAGCCCGATTGCGACGGAGAACGCCGTCACGCTGAGGAAGAATCCCATCGTCCGTGCCCCGACCCGTCCGAGCCGCTTCAGGTCGCCCAGGCTCGCCACGCCGAGCGCCAGGGAGCTGAAGACGAGCGGGATGACGACCATGAAGAGCATCCGGAGAAAGACCTGCCCGACCGGAACGAAGACCCATCGGTTCGCGGCTTCGACGGCGTCGGGGACGCGCGGCACGAGAAAGAGGTTCGCGCCGATGCCGCAGACCGCGCCGAGGAGGAGGCCGAGGAGGATCCGGTTCGACAGGGCTCCTTCGGACGGAGCCGTGGAAGGCGTTTCACCGTCGGTGAATGTCATGGCGAGGAAGGATGCCATCCCGGCGAGGCTGGCGGGACGGACGTTTTCTGATATCCTTCGTCGCCCGGATGAGCGTGGTGGGAGTAGCTCAGTCGGTAGAGCTCCGGACTGTGGCTCCGGTGGTCGCGGGTTCGAACCCCGTCTCTCACCCCATTCCTTCTTTGGCAAGATGCGCCCGTAGCTCAGCCCGGATAGAGCGTTAGACTCCGGATCTAAAGGTCCCGCGTTCGAATCGCGGCGGGCGCACCACCCCTTTCCCCTTCATTGGGAACGACTTAGCGCAACGCCCCGAGAGGGGCGTTTTCGCGTGTTTGTGCCGCGTGTGCTATCAGTTCGCGCTCCACTAGGAAGGCGAGCTCATCCCGTTCCACGACAGGGTCGAGGTGAAGTACGCCGCCTGGGTCGCGACGCAGGAATCGCACGGGCCCTGGGGTGCCTGCGGCGCCGACGGCGAAACTGGTCTGTTACGAGGCGGACTTGTGCGCGTGGACCTTGTCGAGGAGAGCGGGATCCCACTTTCCCTTGTGGCACCTGCCGCAGAAGGCCGCGTCGGGCTGGACGAGCCCAGCGGCCTTCGCCTTCACCGAGTCCTTCATCACGCTGAGCGTTTTGTATTCGCTCCCCGCGCCGTGGCAGCTCTCGCAATCCAGGGGCGGCGTGCGCTTGGCGTGAGCCGAAGCAGCCCACGAAGCGAACTGCACCTTGTGGCAGATCTTGCACTTCTCGGTCCCGACGCGTGTAAGCCCGGCCCTCGCAGGCGAAACGGCGACGTCGCCGCCGGGGTCGACTATCTGGGAGCCGCTCGGCCTCGCGAGCGCCGGAGCCGCTGGCGGAGCCGCCGTCGGCGCGAGCGCGCGAAGCGAGGTCGGGGTCGTCGTCGGGGACGGAGCAGGGGAGGCGATGGCTTCGCTGGTTTTCGGAGCCGGTCCCGCCGGCGGCGCCTTCGTATCCGCCTCGGGCGGCTTCTGCGAAGCGGACGTCGGCGTGGGCACGGGGACACCCGGCCGCGGAACGGGTGTCGTGCTCTCCGCGGACGCAGCGGCGACGACGGTCGGGGCCGGCTCTATCGTCGCCGGAAGCGGCGGGGCGGCTTCGGCCGCCGATACAGCAGGCGAAAGCTCCACTCCCTGCGCGGCGGGAGCGGCCTCCTCGCGAGCCTTGCATGCGACGAGGAGAGAGGAGGCGCAAGCAAGCAGGACGGGCAAGGTCCACGGCTTCCTCATGACGGAACCTCCACGAACAGGGACGATCCGTTTCGAGCATACCGCCACGACTCGTGAGCCACACGTACGGCCGACGGAGTTGCGAACGCCAGACCGGCGGGCGCATCACCCTGCTCCCACGCGCCGGGCATATCCTCTCGGCATGACCTCGAAGGACCCGTCGACTCTTCGCCTTCTCGCCCTCCACGCCTTTCCCCTCGACGGCCGGATGTGGGGCCTCGTGAAGGCAGCCGCCGTGAGCGGCCAGCTCGGAGAGGGCGTAGTCGTGACGGCTCCGGACTTCCGCGGGCGGGGCTCGTCGAAGCGGGCCGCCGAGCCCGTCCACGAGATGTCCCTTTTCGCGAAGGACGT
>JACRCS010000153.1 GCA_016218905.1 Deltaproteobacteria bacterium | reverse complement strand
TTTGCGAGAGGGCCGCGATAGACGCGGCCCTCTCGGCGTTTACGAGTTATCGGTTCTCGGTTCTCGGTTGTCAGTAGTCAGTAGAAACCGAGAAGATCGTTGTCGGTTGTAACCGCAACCAAGGGGCCGATGACCGATGACCCCCGAAAACCGATAACCAAAACCCAAAAACCGATAACGAATAGCTGATAACGAATAACCGACAACCGAGAGCCCGATGACCAAGACCGAGTTCCTGGAGCTCGCCCGAGAGTACCCCGTCGTGCCGGTGTCGCAAACCATCCCGGCCGACACCGAGACGCCGGTCAGCACGTACCTCAAGGCGGCCGACCGCCCGTGGTCTTTCCTGCTGGAGAGCGTCGAGGGCGGAACGCGCTGGGGGCGGTACTCCCTCGTGGGCTTCGATCCCTTCCTGGTCGTGGAGGCGCGCGGGCGAACGGCGACGCTCCGGGAGGGAGGGAGCGTCCGGACCGGAGAACCCCTGGAGCTCCTTCGGAGCGTCCTCTCACGCTACCCGATGCCCCGCCTCTCGGGGCTGCCGCGCTTCGCCGGCGGCCTGGTGGGCTATCTCGGCTACGGCACGGCCGGTCTCTTCGAGCGGGTCCCCCCGACCGAGGATCCCCTCGGGCTCCCGGACGTACGGCTCTTCGCGCCGAGCAAGCTCCTGGCCTTCGACAACCTCCGCAAGAGTCTCGAACTGCTCGTCCTCGCCCGGACGGCCGAGGACCCGGAAGGGGCGTGGCGGACCGCCGAGCGGGAACTGGAGGAGCTCCGCGAGTCGCTGCGGGCGCCCCTCCCGGACGAGGCCGTGGCGCCCCCGAAGCGGCGCCCTCCCGTGCTGGAGGAGACCTGGGGCAAGACCTCGTTCGAGGACGCCGTCGTCCGGGCGAAGGAGGCGATCCACGCCGGCGAGGCGATCCAGATCGTCCTCTCACAGGCCTTCCAAGGCGAGACCGACGTCGAGCCGCTCACCGCCTATCGGGCGCTCCGGGCGCTCAACCCCAGCCCGTACCTCTTCCACGTCCGGTTCGACGAGGAGACCCTCGTCGGCGCGAGCCCCGAGGTGCTGGTCCGGGTGGAGGGGACGCGGGCGCTCGTCCGGCCCATCGCCGGCACCAGGCCGCGCGGCGGTAGCCCCGAGGAGGACCGACGGCTGGAGGTCGAGCTCCTGGCCGACGAGAAGGAGCGCGCCGAGCACGTGATGCTCGTCGATCTCGGCCGCAACGACCTGGGCAGGGTGGCCCGCCCGGGCGGCGTGACACTGGAGGAGTCGTTTGTAGTCGAGCGCTACTCCCACGTGATGCACCTGGTCTCCACCGTCTCGGCCGAGCTGCGGCCTGGAGTGGACGGGGTGGACGTCCTGGCCGCGACCTTCCCGGCCGGCACCGTCTCGGGAGCCCCGAAGGTCCGGGCCATGGAGCTCATCGCGGAGCTGGAGCCGAGGACCCGCGGGGTGTACTCGGGCGCCGTGGGATACCTGGGTTTCGACGGAAACCTCGACACCTGCATCGCCATCCGGACGCTCCTCTTCCACCGGGGCAGGGTCCACCTCCAGGCCGGAGCCGGCATCGTGGCCGACTCCGACCCCACGCGAGAGTACGAGGAGACCCTCCACAAGGCCCGAGCCCTCCGAAGAGCCCTGGAGGCGGCGGCGGCGGGACTGGCTTTGGAATGAAGAATGCAAAATGAAGAATGAAGGGTGAAGGGTGAAGGGTGACGACGCCCAGGCTTCGCCTGGCGTAGCCGGCTTCGCCCGGCAGAGCCAGGAGGGGCGGGAGCGGCGAGGATGAAGAATGAAAGACCCATACGTCCCATGAGTCCCATAGGTCCCATAGCTCTCATGTATCCAACAGGCCGTAGACCGCGGAGGCCGCCATGCTCCTCATGATCGACAATTACGACTCGTTCACCTACAACCTGGTGCAGTACTTTGGGGTGCTGGGGGAGGAGGTGCGGGTGTTTCGCAACGATCGGGTCACGAGCGAGGAGATCGAGGCGCTGCGTCCGGCCCGGATCGTGATCTCGCCCGGTCCGAGCGAGCCCTCTGCGGCCGGGGTGAGCGTCGATGTGATCCGGAGGTTCGCGGGCCGGCTGCCGATCCTGGGCGTCTGCCTCGGCCATCAGGCCCTCGGCTTCGCCTACGGTGGTGAGATCGTGCGGGCCAAGCGCGTGATGCACGGAAAGGTGTCGGCGGTCCACCACGAGGGGCGGGGCCTCTACGCGGGCGTGAAGAGCCCCTTCCGGGCAACTCGCTACCACTCCCTGGTGATCCGCGGGGACAGCCTGCCGAGCCGCTTCCGCCGCGCCGCCTGGACCGTCGAGGACGACGAGATCATGGGCATCGCCGACGACCAGGCGCGCCTCTTCGGAGTCCAGTACCACCCCGAGTCGATCCTGACCGAGGAAGGAATGACGATCCTGAGGAACTTCCTGGAACTGCCGGTGTGAAGAATGAAGAATGTAGAATGAAGAATGTAGAATGTGAATGAAGGACACTAATTTCGGGGGCGTCCATCAGGTCCATCAGGTCCATTAGGTCCATTTAGTCCACCCAGTCCACCAGACCGAAAACCGAAAACCGAAAACAGAAAACCGATAACCGAAAAGCCGAGGTTCCACGCCATGCTCAAGGAATTCATTCGGAAGCTCGTCGAGGGGATCGATCTGACCGAGGGCGAGATGGTCAGGGCCATGGGGGCGATCATGGGTGGGGAGGCGACCCACGCCCAGATGGCGGCGTTCCTGACGGCGCTCCGCCTCAAGGGCGAGACCGTGGACGAGATCGCCGGCGCCGCCCGGGTGATGCGCGAGCGGGCGACGCACATCCGTGCCTTTCCGACCGAGTTGCCGGCCGGCCGGGAGCCGGTGGTCTCCATCGACCGCGACGAGATCAACGTCGAGCGGGAGAGCATCGTCGACACCTGCGGCACCGGCGGGTCGGGCACGAACACCTTCAACATCTCGACCACGGCCGCCTTCGTGCTGGCAGGCGCCGGCGTCCGGGTTGCAAAGCACGGGAACCGGGCAGTCTCGAGCCGCTGCGGGAGCGCCGACGTCCTGGAGGCGCTGGGAGTGAACCTCGATGTGACCCCGACGGTCGTCGAGGAGTGCCTCGCCGAGGCGGGGATCGGGTTCCTTTACGCCCCCCTGCTCCACTCGGCCATGCGCCACGTCGCGCCGGTCCGGCGGGAGATGGGCATCCGGACGATCTTTAACCTCCTCGGGCCCCTCTCGAACCCGGCGGGCGCCTCCTGCCAGGTCCTCGGCGTCTACCGGCGGGACCTGACGCGCGTCCTCGCCGAGGTGCTGGGGCGGCTCGGCAGCCGGCGCGCCCTCGTCGTCCACGGCGAGGACGGCCTGGATGAGATTACCATCACCGGCGCCACCCACGTGGCCGAACTCGACCGCGGAGCCGTACGGGAGTACGAGCTCCGTCCCGAGGACGTGGGCCTCCCCCGTGCCCCCGCGGAGTCGATCCGGGGCGGCGACGCACAGGAGAACG
>JACRCS010000167.1 GCA_016218905.1 Deltaproteobacteria bacterium | reverse complement strand
TCGACGTGCTCTGCGGATCGAGGTCCAGCGGGTGGAATGGTTGCGTGGGCTCATCGGCGTCCTCCGGTAGGGTGGCGGCTTCGCCGCCGACCCTACCAGAACCCGCCGGGCGGGTCACACAGCGCTACCGGAAGGACACGAAGTAGTAAGGCTTACCTATCGAATCCAGCGGTCGGAGTCAAGAGCCGGACGGACAGAACGGAGAAAGACGACCAAGGCATGCCGGGCCCCGACGATCACACGCGCCGTCTTGCCTTACGCTTGTCCACTCGTGCTTGACGGGCCTTCACCCTGCCCACCCGGATCGCTTCCAGTATCGTCATGCCTCAAATCTCTCGAGCATCTCTGAGACAGCGCCTACGCGCCAGGCGACGTTGCCGCGTCGCTGGCGACGAGCGTCACCGTAAGCGCCCTTGCTAAGTTGGGAAGGGAAACTGGCAAGACAAGGACGTATCTACACTCGAGGCTCACGGCAAAGATCCGAACAAAAGTTCGACCCCCAATGCGGCCATCGTGCCGAGGAGAATCGCAAAATTCCTACGAACACAACGAAAGGCCAAACCCTCGACCCATTGCATCGAACCGCAGTCTCATTTCTTGTCGGGTTTCTCAGCAACATTGGGCCACCCCTTCCGTCGGGTCCCCTCGCCGATTCCGTCCTCCTCAGGCCTGGCGCGTAATCTCTTCCAGGGCATCCTTGGTCAGGATCCGCACGAGCAGCTTCCGGTACGACGGCGACACCTCCATGCGGGAGGCTGGCCTCGCCTGTCTCCAGGCCACCTTGGCGATCCGCTCCACGTCGTCCGAGGTCGAGCATCTCGAGGGTCCGGCCACCAGGAAGGGAGCTGAGCCCGCGCCGGTGATCGCGACTCGGGCCTCTCCGTTACGGACGACTGCGGCGACACCAACGACGGGGAAGTCCACGGCGCCCCGCTTCCGGTACTTCAGGTACGTGCCCTTCTGACCCTGGGTCGGCGCCGGCAGGACCACCTCGGTAACGAGCTCTCCCTGCTGCAGCACCGTGTGCTTCTGGCCGTCGTCTACGAAAAACTCCTCAAGGGGAATGAGACGCTCTCCCCCTTTGCGCACGAGCCGCACGCTCGCCCCCAGGGCGAGGAGCGCCGGCGCGGTGTCGCCGCAGTAGAGCGCATAGCAGCGCTTCGCACCCTTGGCCATGTAACAAAGGCCGCCGCCGTTCTTGAAGCAGGGCGCCCGCGCCTCCCGCCACGAAGGGGTCTGCTGGAAGTACCAGCACCGAGGCTCAAGACACAGGTTGCCGCCCAGGGTTCCCATGTTCTGGAGCTGGGCCGCCCCAACGGCCAGTGCGGCCTCGGCCAGCAAGGGGTAGCTCACCCGCACCGCGTCCGACCTCCGCACATCCGTCAGTGTGACCGAGGCGCCGATGCCAAGAGAATCTCCCACGGCACGGATCCGGGTGAGCCCCTCAGCCTGCCGGAGGCTGACGAGGACCTTCGGGATGGTGACCCCGTGCTTCATCCGAATGAGGAGGTCCGTGCCCCCGGCGAGGACCTTCACCTCGGGTCCATGGGCGGCCAACGCCTCGCACGCCTCCGCCGACGTCTTCGGCTGCACGTACGAAAAACCGTCAAGTCTCATGCTGCTGCCTCCGGTCCGACTCGACCCTCCGAACGCTTCTCGCTCAAAGCCTTCAACACCTTCTCAGAGGTCACCGGCAATTCGGTGATCCACACGCCCACCGCATTGTGGATGGCGTTCACGATTGCGGGGATGGTGGACACCTGGGTCCCCTCACCGGACTCCTTAGCACCGAAAGCCCCCACGGGGTCGAGCGTTTCGATCGAGAGCGAGACCATTTCGGCGGGTACGTCGTACACCGTGGGCAGACCGTACCCCGTGAAGTTAGGGTTGAGGGTCTGGCCGTCTTCCTCGACGCAATGCTCATAGATCGTGTGCCCCACCCCGCCGGCGATGGACCCCTCGTGCTGGCCCTCAACGGCGAGGGGATTCAGTGCGAAACCGAGATCGTGAGCGACGACCATCTTGGTGACGTTCACCCGCCCCGTCTCCGTATCCACCTCGACCCAGGCGGCTTGCGTGCCGAAGCTGTAGGCGCCGCCGGCGTCGCCTTCCCCGGTATCGAAGTTGAGAGGATTGATGCTTTGCCCCCAGCTCCCCTGACCGATTACCGTGGTGCCCGAACCCCACGCCACGGTCTTGCGCGCGAGGTCGCGGAACCGCATCGACCGGTCCGGGGACCCCTTCACGAAGACTTTGCGGTCGCGGAACTCGATATCCTCGGGGGCCGCCTCGAGGAGCTCAGAGGCCACGGCGAGGAGCCGGTCCCGGGCGTCCTCGGCCGCGATCTTCACAGCGTTGCCGGCTGTTGAGCTCACCCGGCTGCCGAAACTCCCCGGATCAACGGGGGTGACGGTGCTGTCGGTTTGGGGTACCATCACGTCCTCCAGCCGGATTCCCAGTACCTCGGCGGTGATCATCGCGAGGACGGTTTCCGAGCCCTGGCCCGAGTCGGTGGAGCCGGTCAGGAGCGAGACCGTGCCGTCCTCGTGTACCTTGATCACAGCCGTGCAGCAGTTGTGGCCGGTGAGACGCGCGCCAGATTCGAAGGAGTTGCAGGCTAGGCCCACGCCTTTGGCGATGCGCGGGAGCGGCTCTCCTTCTTTGCTCAGCCAGGGCCGGTACTCGGCGTGCCAGTTCGCCGCCTCGACAGCCTGGTCGATCGTCTCCTGGAGGCCGCAACTCTTCACGTCCATGCCGCTCGGCGAGCGGTAGCCCTTGTACGCCCCGTTTTTCCGACGGATTTCCACCGGGTCGAGACCGAGCTCCTCCGCGATCATCTCGAGCTGGACGTCACAAGCGTAGCGGATCTGCTGGATGCCGTTGCCGCGCTGCGCGACCGAAATGGGCCGGTTTGTGTAGACCCGGTGCCCCTCGAAGCGGACGTTCGGCACCTGGTAGGGAAGATTCAGGAAGTAGAAGGCGTTGGCGATCGTGCTCGGCCCCACGCCGGTCCCGGCGCCGCCGTCGGCCACCACGCGGCAGTCGTGGGCGAGGAGCGTGCCGTCCTTCTTGACCGCGGTCTTCAGCCAGACGTGCATGGGGTGGCGCCGGCGGTGGGAGGAGAGGACCTCCTCCTGGGTGAGGACGACCTTGACCGGCCTCCCGGTCTTCTTCGAGAGCATGACGGCGATGAAGTCCACCGGGTACCCGCCATTCTTGCCGCCGAAGCCGCCGCCGATGTAGGGTTGGATGAGACGGACGTTGCTGAGGGGCACGTTGAAGCAGTTGGCGAGGTTCCGGTAGAGGAAGTAGGGGCTCTGCTTCGAAGCCCAGATGGTGATCCGGTTGGGCGCCTCCCAGATGGCCAAGGCCGAGTTGGGCTCGAGGAACCCATGGAGAACCGACTGGCTGTAGAAGTGGTCCTCCCGCACGTAGTCGGCCTGCCGGAAGGCCTCCTCGACGTCACCGAACTGTGTCTTCATGTGGACGCTGACGTTGCCCGGCTTATCTTCGTGTACCCGAGGGGCGCCTTCCTTCAGCGCCCCCAGGGGGTCGGTCACCGAAGGCAGCGGCTCGTACTCGACCCTGATGAGCTTCAGCGCCGCGATCGCGGTGTCCTCGTCGACGGCGGCCACAGCCGCCACCTCCTCCCCGAGGTAGCGGACCTTGCCCCTGGCCATCGGGTACTCGTCCCGCGTGTCGGGCCGCAGCCCGTACCGGTAGTCCCCGAAGTCCGTGCCCACGATGACGCCGCGCACGCCCGACAGCTTCTCCGCCTGCGATACGTCGATCCCGAGGATCTTGGCGTGCGCGTAGGGGCTTCGAAGGATCTTGCCGTGGAGCATCCCCGCTACGGAGAGGTCATCCGTAAAGCGCGCCGCACCGGCCACCTTTACGGGGCCATCGACCCGCGGTAACCGCTTTCCCAAGACTGAATACGCCGACATTCGCGCTCTCCTGCCCGTTTATGGTTGAGCGGCGCGTTTGGCGGCCGCGTCCTCGATGGCCTCGACGATCTTCGCGTACCCGGTGCACCGGCAGAGATTTCCACCGATGGACCGGCGGACCTCCTCCCGGCACGGGTGGGGGATCTCGTCCAAGAGTGCCTTCGCCGAGAGGACCATCCCGGGGGTGCAGTACCCGCACTGGACCGCGCCAGCCGCCAGGAACTCCTCCTGCTGGTCCGAAAGCCGGCCGTCCCGCTCCAGCCCCTCGATGGTGGTGATCCGCTTCCCCGCCGCGCGG
>JACRCS010000166.1 GCA_016218905.1 Deltaproteobacteria bacterium | reverse complement strand
TGCTCTTCAGCCGCCGCTGGAGGATGGAGACCAGGACCTTGTCGATGGTGATCTGAGCCATTGTTCGCTCTCCAAAGAGCGGTCTGACCGGTCGGACTCGCCAGACCCGTCAGACCGGGTTTCTACCCCAGCACGCGACCCAGGACCTCTTCCTCCCGCTCGGGGACGTAGAGGGTGTAGGTTCCAAGCCGGTCCACGATGACCTTGAACTCGGGGGTCACGAAGGTGGAGGTGTTCACTTGCTCGATGACGCAGGGGCCGGCGAGGCGGTTGCCGAACCGGAGCTTCATGCCGTCGTAGACGTCCACCTCCTGGAAGAGCTTCGGCCCCGGCAGGTAGACGCTTCTTCTCGCCTTCCAGGCCGGCGCGGGGTCCTCGCCCGCGTAGCCCTCGGGGGAGAGGCTCGGCTTCTCGGTCTCGCCCACCGCGGTGAGGCGCATGTTCAGGAGCTCCACCGGCGTCCCCTTGTCCTCCAGGGAGTAGCCGTAGAGGGCGTCGTGCTGGGGGTGGAACTTGCGAGCGAGGGCCGCCGCGTCTCCGGCCTCCACGTCCTCCCAGGTGATCTCGACCCCCACCTCGTGGTACTGGCGCACGTAGCGCAGGTCCAGGGTGAGGCGGTAGGAGACGCGGCCCTCGGGGATCCCCTCTGAGGCGAGGATCCTCACGGCCTCGTCGCGCATGTCGCCGTAGAGCTCGCGGAAGCGGCCGAGGTCCAGCTGATCCAGGCGCGCCGGGTAGGTCTTGACGAAGTCGTGCTGGAGGTCCGAGCGCAGCATCCCCGCGGCGCAGAAGATCGACGACTCCCGGGGGATGAGGATGACCGGGATGCCGAGCTCGAGCGCGATGCGGCAGGCGTGGTTGGGGCCGGCTCCCCCGGCCGTGACCAGGGGGAAGTCGCGGGGGTCGTACCCGTTCGTGACCGCGATCTCCCGCACCGCCGCGGCCATGGAGACGTTGATCACGTCGTACATGCCGGCCGCGGCCTGGGTCGCGTCGAACCCCAGGGGCGCGCCCACCTTCTCGGCGATCGCCGCCGTGGCCGCCGCGAGGTCCAGCGGGATCTTCCCGCCGGCGAAGTAGTCGGCGTTCAGGTAGCCGAGCACGAGGTCCGCGTCGGAGCAGGTGGGCAGCACCCCTCCCCGGCCGTAGCACGCCGGCCCCGGGTCGGCGCCCGCGCTCTGGGGGCCCATGCGCAGGAGCCCGCCCTCGTCGATCCACCCGATGGAGCCGCCGCCGGCGCCGATCGTCACCACGTTGAGCATGGGCAGGCTGATGCGAAGCCGGCTGATGTCGCCCTCGGTGGTGGTCAGGGGCTTCCCGTCCTTCACGAGCGCCACGTCGAAGCTCGTGCCGCCCATGTCGCAGGTGATGCAGTCCCGGTAGCCCTGGCCCTCGGAGAAGGCCAACCCGGCCACCGGACCGCCGGCGGGGCCGGACAGGAGCGTCATGGCGGGCCGCGCCTCGGCGAACTCGGGAGAGATGACTCCGCCGTTGGAGGCCATGATCAAGAGCAGGTTCTCGTAGCGCAGCTCCTGGAGCTTGCGGACCAGGTTTCTGAGGTAGCGCCGCAGCACCGGACCCACGTATGCGTTCAGCGCCGTCGTGGACACCCGGTCGTAGAATCGGATGGCCGGAACGACCTCGGTGGAGACCGAGACGAACGTCTCGGGCAGGGCGTCGCGGACCATCGCCGCCACGCGCTCCTCGTGGGCCGGGTTGGCAAACGAGTTCATGAAGCAGACGGCGATGGCCTCCACGCCCTCGGTGCGAAAGAGCTCGAGCCCGTCGCGGACCGACGCCTCGTCGACCGGCGTGATCTCGCGTCCCGCGTAGTCGAGCCGCTCGACGACGGGGAACCGGAGGTAGCGCTCGACGACCGGCTGGGCGTTGGGGTAGCGGTTGTTGTACTGCTCCTCCCGGATGCCGCGGCGCATCTCCAGGGCGTCGCGCACTCCCCGGGTCGTCAGGAGGCCGGTCTTGGCGCCCCGGTAGGTGAGCGTGGCGTTCGTGGTGACCGTGGTCCCGTGCACGATCGTGGTCACGTCCTTCAGAAACCGCTCGGTCGAGAGCCCTCGGTCCGTGGCCATCTCCTCCATGCCTTGGATCGTGGCGATGGAAGGGTCTTTCGGGGTCGAGAGCACCTTGTAGATGTGGCTCGTCCCATCGTCCTGGGTGAGGAGGAAGTCAGTGAACGTCCCCCCCACGTCGATGCCGATCTTGTAGGACATGGCAACCCTCACGGCTGTCAGCTGTCAGCGATCAGCCAAGAATCTGTCTCGATCTGGCTGAAAGCTGAACGCTGATCGCTGAATGCTAGAAGATACTCGGCTCCTTGAACTCCCCGAAGACACCCCGGAACACATCCGACATCTCGCCCACGGTGGCGTAGGCGCGACAGCAGTCGACGAGGAACGGCTTTACGTTCTTGCCTTCCCGCGCCCCGAGCTCGTGGGACTTCAGGCTCGCGGCCGACGCCTTGGAATCCCGGGTCCGCCGCAGTTCCTGC
>JACRCS010000164.1 GCA_016218905.1 Deltaproteobacteria bacterium | reverse complement strand
GCGGTCTTCTTCGCCGGGCGCGAAAGGGCGCTGCCGGACGGAACGAGCCGGGAATCTGTGCCCGGCTCCATCCAGTAGTGTCCCGTGCGGCTGGTTCGCGCGTCACGATTCATAGGACGAACGGCGGCGAATCAGCGCCGTTCGGCCCATTGCTGGGGCTGAGTTGCAGGGAAGGACTACCTGAACGGGACACCAGGCCCCGAGAAAGAACCGCCACCCGAAACGGAGGAAACCCTTGCACACCGTCAACATCGACCGAGAGAAGTGTACCGGCTGCAAGAAGTGCTACCGGGCGTGCTTCGTGGACGTGATCCGGTGGGACGAGGCGGAGGAGAAGCCCGTCGCCAAGTACCCGGAGGAGTGCGCCACCTGCTATTGGTGCGAGCTCTCCTGCCCCGTGAACGCGATCGAGGTGATCCCGGGCAACCCCCAGCCCATCCCGGAGCCCTACCCGCGGTCGGCCTACCCCAAGTCCTACGTCGGCTGACCGGAAGGAGGAGCAGAGCATGCGGAACTTGGGAGAAGTGCACGCGGCGGACGTGGTCATCCTCGGGGGCGGGATCGCCGGCCTCATCGCCGCCATCCGGTACAAGGAGCTCGCACCGAACCTGGACGTGCTGATCGTCGAGAAGTCGACCACCGGCTTCTCGGGCTCCAAGGCGAACAAGGGGGCCGGCGTCGTCTGGGTGATGACCGAGGATGACGACATCGATACGTTCCGGGACTTCTACGTCCGGGAGGTAGGGAAGGGGCTCGAGGATCAGGACCTGCTCGAGAGGGTGTGCGTCGTCAGCCGGGAGATGATCGGGCACCTGGAGCGCTGGGGCATCCGGATCATGCGGGAGGAGGACGGAAAGCTCGCCCGGGCCCCGGGCCTGCCGCTCTGGTCGCTCTGCGCCTTCGACCTCGACATCATGGAGAAGCTCCGGAAGGCGGTGGTCAGGCTGGGCGTCCGGACCGTGGACAAGACCCAGTCCGTCGAGCTCCTGACCTCCAGGGACGGGCGGCGGGTGACCGGCGCCGTCGGGTTCGACCTCATCGACGGGTCCTTCAAGATCTTCAAAGGCAAGGCCGTGGTCCTCGCCACGGGCACCTGCTGCTGGATGGTCGCCCACATGTGGTCGGCGGCCCGGGGCGACGGGATCGCCGCCGCCTACCGCGCCGGGGCGGAGATGAGGAACGCCGAGTTCTCGAACTTCTTCAACCTCGGGCTGCGCGGAAACATGGCGACCCCGGTGGGAGGCCAGTACGCCCTCTACAACGAAGAGGGCGAGTACCTGGCCCCCAAGTACTGCAAAGACGGCGAGATCGACATCGACATCGGGATCCTCCTCGGGATGGAGAAGGAGGTCATGGAGGGGAAGGGACCGATCCGCCTCGAAGAGACGGAGCTCTTCATCCAGAACCCCCTCGGGGTCGGAGGGTTTCTCTTTCGGTGGGACCGGCCCTACGCGAAGAAGTTCTGGAGCAAGGCCTTCGAGAAGGAGGAGCGCTACATGGCCGACCCCGCGTGGCGGCCCGAGGTCATCCCCCTCTTCATCGGCGAGTGTTCCCCCGTGAAGACCGACCACTCGATGAAGACGACCCTGGAGGGCCTCTGGGCCCTGGGCGACACCAACCGGGCCGGCACCTGCTGGAACGGCGCCGTGCCGTCCCCGGGGCGCCTGCGGGGAACCGGCGTCACCTGGGCCGGCGTCTCCGCTCTCCTGAGCGCCGAATCCCTGACGGCGTACGCGGCCGGCGCCGACCAGCCGGACGTCTCGGAGGACCAGGTGGCTCGCTTCAAGGAAGAGATCTACGCCCCCATGGCCCGAGAGACCGGTCCGTCCCCCCGAGAGGCGATCTCGAAACTGAAGGACGTCATCGCGCCGCCCCGCTTCGCGGTCCGCAAGAGCCGGGAGCGGATCGAGGAAGCCCTGGCGACGGCCCGCTCGGTGGGAGAACAGGTGCGCTCCGAGGTCTCGCCGGCGAAGGACTGGCACCTGCTGGGGCTGACCCTGGACGCGAGGAACATGGCCCAGTGCGCGGAGATCTACTACGAGAGCGCGCTCCATCGGACCGAGAGCCGTGGGTGGCACTACCGGGAAGATCACCCGGAGCGCGATGACGCCCGGTGGCGGAAGTGGGTCGTCGTGCGGCAGGTGGACGGGAAGCCGGCCGTTTCGACCGAAGAGATCCCCTTCCAGCGTTACAAGACGAAGATCTGACGGGAGGCCATCCCATGAGCGAATACCAGCGAGACCTCACGCCCGAAGAGAAGGCGAAGCCCTACGCCAAGTACTTCTACCGGGAGCCCGCCGCGCCCGCCCCGGAGCGGCTCGCCGCGATGGAAGAGCCCATGGACCCGGCCAAGGCGCTGCCCATCGAGCGGATCAACGACCTGCTGGACCCCGGCTGCTTCGAGGTCGAGGCCGGTTGGTGCGTCCTCCCCAACGGCGCGGCCTACGTCGCGAACTACAACCGGATGCCCGGTGTCACCGTGGACATGGTCAACTGGTGGTTCGCCTGGCACAGCCTCGAGGACCTCCGCTACAAGCTCTGGTGGCCCCAGGGCCACTTCGCCATCTCTCTCTCCGAGCGCGACCGGGCCAAGGTGCTCGACCCCACCCGCCCCATGCCGCTCCGCTTCCAGGGGCTCACGCACTACGTCCTCGAGCACATCGGCGGGCCGAGCGTCGAGAAGATCGCCATCAGCTTCCTGACGCCGGAGGCCGTCGGCTTCGACATGGCGCGGTTCAAGGCGCCCCACGTCGGCACCATCGCCGCGGCCAACGGCGCCTCGAAGATGCTCACGCCGCCTCCGGGCGTTCCGAACTTCAAGGCGCCCGCCTTCATGGTCCACTTCATCCGCGAGGTGGAGGGCGGCATCGAGATGCGGACCCGCTTCTGGATGGGGTACCACGTCGTCGAGAAGAAACCGTACCTGCTCCTGCCCAAGGGGGTCCGCATCCCCGACTTCGTGCCGGCCGGCCTCGCCCGCCACAACGTGTGCGAGTACGCCAACCTCGCATCCTTTCTGCCTGAGATCTACGCGGAGCAGAAGGGCCTGATCACGTAATGGCCCACCGTACCCGCTCGGGCGGGCAGGCTCGTAGGGTGGGCTCGGCCCACCAAAGACTGCATTCGGTGGGCCGAGCCCACCCTACACCCTGAGCCGGGAGAGGAGGGGAGATGAAGCTTCTGGGACTGAGCGCCGGGCGGAAGATGGGCAACGGCGAGATCCTCCTGAAGGAGTCCCTGCTCGCCGCGGAAGAGGCGGGGGGCGTCGAGGTCGAGGTCGTGCGCCTTTGGGACCTGGAGATCAACCCCTGTACGGGCTGCGAGGGCTGCACGCTGAGCCTCGCGACCGGCGGCACGGGGGAGTGCGTCCGCTGGAAGGACGACGCGCTCTGGCTCCGGGGAAAGTTCGAGCAGTGCGATGCTCTCATCGTCAGCGCGCCCGTCTTCGAGCTCCGGCCTTCCGGCAGCTACTGCACCATGAACGACCGCTTCCTCGGGTTCGGTCCGCGGTTCCTGATGGGCTGCTACCATCGCCCGCCGAAGGTGGGGGCCATGCTCGCCGCCGGCGGAAGCGACTGGGTCCAGCTCGCGCTTCCCCAACTAACGCTGGCCTTCCACATGCTGAACATCCGCGTCGTGGACCAGTACGTCGCCACCTGGGTCGGAAGGCCCGGGCACGTGCTGCTCCGGGAAGACCACCTGGCGCGCGCGCGCCGCCTCGGGGAGGCCGTCGCAGACGCTGCGAAGAAGCCGGCCGGAGGGGCCGAGTACGTCGGACCCTCTGGAGCGTGTCCCCACTGCCACACCGACCTGCTGACTCATCTGCCGAACCGCACGGTCGAGTGCCCCATCTGCGGGATCAAGGGACAAGTGAGCATCGTCGACGGCGAGTTTGCCTACCTCTGGGACCAAGCCGACCCGAAGCACTTCCGGTGGGGGCCGGAGGGGGCAGAGGCGCACTTCAAGGACATCCTCGCCAAACGCCTGGAGTACGACGCGGCCCGGGACGTCGTGAAGCAGAGGGCGGAGCGCTATCGGGCATACGCGCCGTACGTCAGGCCGGAGTCGAAGGCCGTCGGAGGAAAAGAGGAGTCGGTGTGAGGAAGGGCGTCGAGGAGGGTACACGCACGAGGAGCTCGTAGGGTGGGCTCCGCCCACCAAAGACTGCCTCCGGTGGGCCGAGCCCACCCTACGCCCCAAAGGAGAAGTGTCGTGAGCAAGATCGAAGCCGACG
>JACRCS010000163.1 GCA_016218905.1 Deltaproteobacteria bacterium | reverse complement strand
TTGCAACACATGAGGAGATGGAGCGCCAAATTCATCTCGGCTTGGTGGAATTCCGCGATGATCACACCGAGCCACCTTTTCGCAAAGCGCATTTAATCCCTGTTCTCGACGAGCTTTACGATTACTCTTCAGGAGACTTTGAAGAGGCGTCGCCGGAAGAAGAGGAAGTTGGGCTCCAGGTAATGCCGAGCGTGATCTACAAGCAGGCGCAAGTGTCCGTGAGGTACTTGCGGGCGCTTCTTGGGGACAAGATTTTCAACAATCCCAAGGACCACGAGGTGTTGGCTAGACTGATAGGGTACTGCCTTGGGAACGATGACTCTTCAGTAGTGATGGATTTTTTTGCAGGTTCGGCGAGTACGGCTGAGGCTGTCTTGGCCTTGAATCAGCGCGATGGCGGAAGCCGAAAGATTGTAGCAATCCAATTGCCGGAGCCATGCGAGGAAAAGAGCGCCGCCCAGAAGGCTGGCTACCGTACCATCGCCGACATCGGCCGCGAGCGCATCCGCCGCGTCATCGAGAAGATCAAGGCCGAGGCCGACTTGGTGACGCCCGTGCCGGCGGACCTCGGGTTCAAGTCCTTCGTCCTGGCTCCCTCGAACTTCAAGCAGTGGCGCGGCGACGGCATCGAGACCGGCGAGGAGCTGGCGCGACAGATCGAGCTCTTCGTGAAGGCCGAGAAGGACGGTGCCCGAACCGAGGACGTGCTCTTCGAGCTCCTCCTCAAGTTCGGCCAGCCGCTCACGACGCCGATCGAGGCGCTGGAGGTCGCGGGACAGCGGGTATTCGCCATCGACGGCCGGTCGATGGTCTTCCTCCTCGAAGGCTTCGGCCTCGACACGATCGAGCCGCTCCTGGCCTTGAAGCCCCGCGAGGTGGTGGCCCTCGACTCGGTGTTCCACAACTCCGACGAGCTCAAGTCGAACCTCGACCTCGCCTGCCGCGACGCCGAGGTGACGTTCACGTGCCTTTGAGGGCTTCATGCCGACCATCAGCGTCTTCTATGGGATCGTGATCCAGATGTTCTGGAACGAACGCGCGCCGCCGCACTTCCATGCCCTATACGGCGAGCACGAGGCCGTGATCGACATCCGGCAGCTGGAAGTGTTGCAAGGCTCTCTTCCGCGTCGGGCGCTGAATCTCGTCCTGGACTGGGCGGAGCTGCATCAGAAGGACCTACTGGAGGATTGGGAACTATGCTCACACCTGCAACCGCCGAAACCTATCCTGCCCTTGTCGTGAAGCCCGGTGCCCCCTGGCGCGTCGCCCATGTGGAGACGTTGCCGGGGCACCGGCTCCAGGTGACCTTCGTGGACGGCCTCTCCGGCAAGGTGGAGATGGGGCCGTGGCTCGCCTCGTCTGCGGTGGCCGGCACGGTGTTCGAGCCCCTGCGTGACGAGGAGGTCTTCCGCCGGGTGTTCCTGGATTTGGGCGCCGTCACCTGGCCCGGCGGCGCGGATCTCGCGCCCGACGCCATGTACGACGAGATCCGCAGGAACGGCCGCTGGGTGTTGGAGTAACCGGTGAAGCTCCGGTTCTCCTCCACCCAGGACCACCAGCTCGCCGCGGTGCGAAGCGTGGTCGAGCTCTTCGAGGGGCAGCCGGAGGCGTCGGGCCATGTGGCCGTGACGGCGCAGGACGACGCGCTGTTCGGGCTGTCGAGCGTGCGCCTGACGGCCACGGGCATCGCAAACCAGCTCGTCTTGACCCCCGAGCAGTGGCTCGCGAACTGCCGTCGCGTGCAGCGGGAGGACGGCCTGCCGGAGTCCGACGTCCTGCTGCCGCTTCGGCTCGAGTCGGGCGATCCAGTGGGAGCGTTCCCGAACTTCACGGTGGAGATGGAGACCGGCACGGGGAAGACGTACGTCTATCTGCGGACGATCTATGAGCTCCACAAGACGTATGGCTTCAAGAAATACGTGATCGTCGTTCCGTCCGTGGCCATCCGCGAGGGGGTACTCAAGAACCTCCAAATCACCCGCGAGCACTTCCAGACGCTGTACGGCCACGAGCCCCTGCACTTCTCGGTATACGACTCGGCCAAGGTGAACGCGCTTCGCAACTTCGCCCTCTCCTCGGCGATCCAGGTGCTCGTCATCAACGTCGACGCCTTCGCCAAGGACGCCTCAGAGACGAACGGCGGTCCCAACGGGGGGAAGAAGCGCAAGGCCAAGGGCAACGTCATCAACCAGCTCCGGGAGACCGGGGTGCGGCCCATCGAGTTCCTCCAGGCGGCGAACCCGATCGTCATCGTGGACGAGCCCCAGAACTTCGAGACCGACGTGCGCAAGGCCGCGCTCGGGCGCCTGAACCCGCTGTGCACCCTGCGTTACTCGGCGACGCCCCGCGCCGCCTACAACCTGGTCCATCGGCTCGACCCGGTGCGGGCCTACGAACTCGGCCTCGTGAAGCAGATCAGCGTGGACTCCGTGATCGAGGTGAAAGACCCGAACCAGGCCTACGTCGAGCTGGAGGGCTTTCGTCTGGGGAAGCGGGCCATCGCCGCCAAGCTGCGGATCTGGGTGAACGGCGCGAACGGGCCCGAGAAGCGGTCGGTCACCGTGCGCAACGGTGACGACCTCTACGCCCTGTCGAACCGGCGCGAGGTGTACCGGGACCGGTTCCTCGTCAACGAGATCGACGCTCGAGAGGAGCTCGTCCGGTTTGCCAACAACGTGACGGTTTACTCCGGCCGGCCTCAGGGGAGCCTGACCGAGGCGCTGCTGCGGCTCCAGATCGAGGCCACGGTGAGGCGCCACTTCGAGAAGGCCCGCAAACTCGAGCCGTTGGGCATCAAGGTGCTCTCTGTGTTCTTCATCGACCGCGTGGCCCACTACCGGACCTACGGCGAGGACGGCTCGGTGGGCAAGGGGAAGTTCGCCGAGTGGTTCGAGGAGATCTTCGCGCAGCACAGCGCTGCGCCCGAGTTCGAGGGGCTCTACGACTTTCCGGCGGAGAAGGCCCACAACGGTTACTTTTCCCAGGACCGCACGGCGGTGTCGCCTTACGAGGTGAAGGAAGGCAAGACCCAGGCCGACGCCGAGGCGAGCGCCTTCCAGCTCATCATGCGCGACAAGGAGCGCCTCTTGGACCCGGCGGAGCCGCTGCGCTTCATCTTCAGCCACTCGGCCCTGCGGGAGGGTTGGGACAACCCCAACGTGTTCCAAATCTGCACCCTGGCCGAGACGAGCTCGGAGCTCAAGAAGCGCCAGGAGATCGGCCGGGGGCTTCGCCTGTGCGTGAACGCCGAGGGCGAGCGCGTGGCGGACCGCGCCGTGAACCGGCTGACGGTCATCGCCAACGAATCGTACGAGGACTTCGCGCGCCAGCTCCAGACCGAACTGGAGGAAGCGGGGATGGCCTTCCGCCGCGAGATGGTGCAGGACGAGCGCAAGAAGGTGACGGTGCGGCTGCGCAAGGGGTACGAGGCCGACGAGACCTTCCTTGCTTTGTGGGAGCGCATCCGGCAGCGCACCCGCTACTGCGTGCGCTACGAAACTGCGAGACTCGTGGCCGACGCCGCGGCCCTCGTGCGCGATGTGCCGCCCATCGAGCGGCCCAGGCTCGCCATCGTGCGGGCCGAGATCGCCCTGGACCGCGAGGGCGTCCGAGGACTGGAGACGGGCCGGCAAACCCGCGCGGTCGAGGCGCGTTACGTGATGCCCGACTTCGTGGCCCAGGTCCAAGGGAAGACGGGGCTCTCGCGCTCCACCGTCGCCGAGATTCTGCTCCGGTCGGGCCGGCTCGGCGATGCCCTGGCCAATCCCCAACTTTTCACCGACCTCGCGGCGGAGGCAATCGGCGAGGTTAAGCGTGCCCTCCTCGTGCAAGGAGTGGAGTACGCCCGGGTCGACGGCCTCGCCTACGAGCTGCGGCGGTTCGAGGACGACGACCTGATGGACGCGCTGGCCTCGAACGTCGTGGCAGTGGGAAAGCCGGACAAGACGCTCTTCTCCCACATCATCATCGACTCGAGCTCTGGGCCCGAGCGCCGCTTCGCCGAGGCCTGCGAGGCCAACGAGGACGTGCACTTCTACCTGAAACTTCCCCGGTGGTTTCGGATCGAAACCCCGGTGGGCGCCTACAACCCCGACTGGGCGCTCGTATACCGCAACGACCGGACCCTCTACTTCGTAGCCGAGACCAAGGACACAGGCGGCAAGGCGGGCGTAGACCTCGCGTTGCTGCGGCCTCTGGAGCGGCTCAAGATCGAGTGCGGCAAACGCCACTTCCGGGAGTTCGAGGAGGTACGGTTCCGGGTGGTAACGAGCCTGGAGGAGCTGGTTTCCTGAACCGAGTCCACGGTGGGTCGCTCCAGCCTCGAGCCCGGCAGCCCGTCCTCCGAGGACGGGCCGCCCCTTCCTCCTACCGCCCGGTCATCTCGTCGATCGCCTTCGCACCGGTCTCCGACGTGCGCACCCGTGCCGCATCGTCGATGGGGAGCACGAAGATCTTCCCGTAGCCGAAGGCTCCCTTCTCGCCCGTCCGGGCGGCCTCCATGACGGCCTTGAGCGGAAGCCCCTTGTCGCTCTCGTCGACCACGGCCATCAGCATCTCCTCCGGACGGTTTGGGACGGCGACGCTCTTGCTCCGGCAGGCTCAGGGGCCTCGACTGCGCATGAGCTCAACCAACCGCCGTCGCAGGACACACCCTCGTGCGGCGATTCGCGACCCTCCGCTTCGGCCGTCTGTGCCCTCTCCGCCGCGAGCGTTGGCGGCTGGGTCGGAGCCGACAACGCTGCCGCGGCGCCGGAAGGCGTGGCCCAGGTCGTCGAAGAGCGAGTAGAAGACCGGCGTGGCCAGCAGCGTAAGCAGAAGCGAGAGGGACTGGCCTCCGATCACCACGACCGCGATGACCCGACGCTCCTCGGCCCCCGGGCCGGTGCCGACGGCCAGCGGCACCATGCCGGCCACGAAGGTGAGCGTCGTCATGAGGATGGGCCGGAGGCGGTCGCGGTTTCCCTGGAGGATGGCCGCCGTCCGCTCCAGGCCGGCGGCCCGCAGACTGTTCATGTGGTCGATCTGCAGGATGGCGTTCTTCTTCACGACGCCGAAGAGCACGAGGATCCCGAGCGCCGAGTAAAGGTTGAGCGTCTGACCGGTGAGCCAGAGGGAGAGGAGCGCGAAGGGCACGGTCAGCGGCAACGAGAGGAGGATCGTGAAGGGGTGAACCAGATTCTCGAACTGGGAGGCGAGGATCATGTACATGAAGGCGATGGACAGGGCAAAGGCCCAGACGAACTCGTCGAACGTGCGCTCGAGCTCCCGCCCTCGGCCCGACACGCGGGTCGTGTAGCCGGAGGGTAGGTTCATCCCGGCCACGGCGACCTGGAGCGCCTCCATCCGGTCTGCGAGCGCGAAACCGGGGGCGACGGACGCCCTCAGCCGCACCTCTCGCTGCCGGTCCAAGCGGTCGATGCGCGAGGCGCTCAGGACGCGCTCGATCTGCGCCACGCTGTCGAGGCGCACGAGGCCTCCCCCCTCCCGCGACACCTGCAGCCGCCCGATCGCCTCGGGGTCGCGCCGATCCTCCTGTCGCAGTCGAAGCCCCACGTCGTAGTCCTCGTTGACGAGCGGGTCGCGAAAACGCGAGACCTCGTCGTCCCCGCCGACGAGGAGTCGCACCGCCGCCCCGACCCCCTCGGGGTCGACGCCCAAGTCGTCGGCCCGGGCCCGATCGACCCGGACGCGCACCTCGGGCTTGTCGAGCCGCAGCGTCGTGTCGGCGTCGAGGAGGCCGAGGGACTCGGAGCGGTCCCTCAACTGCTCTGCATAGCGCGCAAGCCCCTCCAGGCTCGGCCCCCGAAGGACGAAGTCGACCTCGAAGCCCCCGCCCCCGATGTTGAAGCCGGTCAGGTTTCGCACCGCCGTGCGCAGGTCGGGGTACTCGCGGAGGCGACGGCGCACCTCCTGCATCACGTCGCGCTGAGAGAGGTTTCCCCGCCACGCGGCCAGGGGATCGCCGGCCGCGAGGCTGCGCGCGAGCCGCGACACCGAGAAGACGCGCTCGCCGTGCGGAGCGAGCCGCACGTAAGCGCGCCCCTCGTTCACCCCGCCGATGAACCCGCCCCCCGCCGAGGCGAGGACGAGCCGCACTCCCGGGACGGCGCGGAGTTCCTCCTCCACAGCGCGCAGGATCTCGTCCATGCTGGCGAGGCTCGTGCCTTGGCGGGCGCTGACCGTGACGTTGAATTCCCCCTCGTCCACGTTCGCGGGCAGATAGTCCAGCCGAATCAGCCCATACAGGGGCACCGCCGACAGGATGACCCCGAGCGCCAGGGCCGCGACCAGCGCCCGGTGGCGGAGCGAGAAAGCGAGCGCCCGGCCGTAGCCCGCGTCGAGCCGTCCGTAGAGCCCGCCGCGGGAGCGAGGCGCCGAATCCGAGGGTTGACCGGTGCCGGCCCTCAGGAGCCGCGCGCTCATCATGGGGGTCAAGGTGAAGGAGACGAGGAGGCTCACGAGCACGGCCACGGCCGACGTGATGCCGAACTGGTAGAGGAAGCGGCCTGAGATGCTCGACATGAACGACACCGGGATGAAGATCACCACGAGCGAGAAGGTCGTCGCCATGACGGCCAGTCCGATGTCGGCCGTGGCGGCCCGCGCGGCCTCGAAGGGCCGCATCCCCTTTTCCTCGATGAACCGAAAGATGTTCTCCAAGACGACGATGGCGTCGTCGATCACCACGCCCACCATCAGGACCAGGGCGAGCATGGTCACGCTGTTGAGCGTGAAACCGAGCGCCGCCATCATGCCGAAGGTCGACACCACCGACGCCGGAATGGCGACGGCGGCAATGGCGGTGGAGCGCCAGCTGCGCATGAACACCAGAACGACCAGGGAAGCCAGGATGCTCCCGGCCACGAGGTGCACGTTGATCTCGTGCAGGGCGGCGTAGATGTAGCGGGACTGGTCTTGGATGACCGTGACGTCGACCCCCGCGGGGAGGTCCTCAGCCAACTCGGCCAGGCTGGCCTTGGCGCCCTCGACCACGGCGACGGTGTTGGCCCCCGACTGCCGCCGCACCTCGAGGACCACGGTGGGCACCCCGTTCAGGCGCGCCGTGGACCGCTGCTCCTTGGTCCCGTCTTCCACCCGGCCGAGGTCTCGCACGCGAACGGGCACACCGCCGACGGTGGCGACCACCAGGTCGTCGAAGTCGCGGGGATCGGCCACGCGGCCGACCGTG
Source organism: Deltaproteobacteria bacterium (assembly GCA_016218905.1). Next base: position 3,919 of record JACRCS010000163.1, on the reverse strand, counting down.
CGCACCGTCTCCTCCCGGGCGCCGTGCGTCACGTTGCCGCCGGGCGCGTCGGCGTTCTGCCTCACCAGGGCGTCGCGTACGGCGGTGATCGGGAGTCGGTAGGCGGCCAGGCGGTCCGCCTCCACCCAAACGTTCACCGCGCGCTCCAGCCCGCCGACGATGCGCACCTCGCCCACGCCGGCCGACCGCTCGAGGCGGACCTTGGCGACCTTGTCGGCCAACTCGGTGAGCTCCCGAAGGGAGCGCTCGCCGGACAGGGCGATCGTCAGGACCGGCTGGGCGTCGTTGTCGAATTTAGCGATGAGGGGAGGACTCGCGTCGTCCGGCAGTTCACGGACAACGCTGGCCACGCGGTCTCGGACGTCCTGGGCCGCCGTGTCTATGTTCCGGTCGAGGTTGAAGGTGACGATGACGACTGAGGTGCCCGGCCCGGAGATCGAACGGAGCTCGTCGATCCCCTCCACCGTGTTGACCGCCTCCTCGATCCGTTTGGACACCTCGGTCTCCACCTCTTCGGTGGAGGCGCCCGGCAACTGCGTGCGGATCGAGACCGTCGGGAGGTCGACGGAGGGGAATCGATCGACGCCGAGGCGAAGGTAGCTCGCAGCCCCAACCACGACCAGGGAGACGATGAGCATGGCCGCAAAGACCGGGCGGCGGATGCAGACTTCGGCGAGCTTCTGCACCGGCTACCGTGCAGGCGCCGAGGGCGTGAGAAGAGTGACGGGCTGCCCCCCGACGAGGTTGCCGGGCTCGGCCACGATCGGCTCGCCCGCGGCGAGTCCCTCGACGATCTCCACCCGACCGTTCACGCGCCGCCCGCTGCGGACCGGTCGCTCCACGGCTCGGCCTTCGCGGACGGCGAGGACCTTTTCGATGCCCGCGAAGTTCACGACGGCCGACGCCGGGACCAGGACGACCGGGCGTTCGGCTTCGACCACGATCTCGGCCCGCGCAAACGAACCGGGCCGGAGACGGCCCTGCGGGTTGGGCACCTCGGCCTCCAGGGCGAGCGTGCGACTGTCCTCCTGGAACGCCGGGCTCAGGCGGACCACGTGCCCCGTCTGTTGCGCTGCCTCCCCCTCCACGCGGACCCGCACCGGCTGCCCGACCCGGAGCGCCGCGGCATCCTTCTCCGGAATCGAGATCCTCAGCCGCAGAGGGTGGATCTGGACGAGGTCCACCACGGGCGCGCCGGCCGCCAGGAACTCGCCCACCGAGGCCCGGCGCGCGCGCACAGCCGCGGCAAGGGGCGCCACGAGCACGGTGTCGGCGAGTTGTTGGCGGGCCAGGGAGAGCTCGGCGCGCCGCTCGACGAGCAGCGCCTGCCGGACTCGGATCTCCTCGACGGCCGACACGTGTCGAGCCTCTGCCACGAGAAGCCGGGCCACGGCCGCGTCGAGATCCGCCCGGGTGACGAAGTCCTTCTCCACGAGCCGAGCCAGACGGTCCCGGTTCAGGCGCGCCTCCTCGAGCACCGCCCTCGCCTCTTGGACGAGCGCGGTCTTCTCCGGGTCTACGTGATCGTTCCCCCGTCCCTCCGGGAGCCCCAGGCGAACCCTCGCCTGCCGCAGCGCCGCCTCGGCCTGTTCGACCCGATGGGCGAAGTCGGCATCGTCGAGGCGCGCGAGAAACTGTCCCTTCCTCACCGTACTGCCCAGGTCGACCCCGATCTCGGCCACCCTGCCGGCGACCTTGAAGGCGGCAACGACCTCCTCCGCGGCGGCGAGCGTGCCGGTGGCCGTGAGGGACCGTGGAAGCCGCGACTCCTCGGCCTCGACCACGCGCACGGCGCGGGGCGCCCTGTCCTGAGCGCCCGGCGCTCCCCCCGGCGCCGGACCCTCGGGTCCGCAGCTCAGGACGAACGCAGCGGCCGCGGCGGCGGCCATCCTCCTGACGGTGTCTGTTCCTGCCATGCTGGGGACCCCATTGCTGGATGCCGCAGCAGTGTACGTCGTCGCCGGTCAACGGCAACAACCCCACGGGAAGGAGGGTCGTCGCGTCGCCGCCGCAGACCGCGCAGACGCCTGGGATGAGGGTGTCGGGCGCCCTGCGCGATCCGTGGCAGGACTGCAGACGGTCCTCGAGCGCGCCACGCCCATCGCAGGGGCCTGAGGAGCGAGCGTCGAAGCGAGAGAAAGGAGGGCGACTGTGAAGCGCGTGAGGGCGGGCAAGGGGTAGGACGAAGGAGGGGGGGTCCTCGACGGTAGGGAGGAGGGAGGAGGGCCGAAGCCCTCCCCTCTGAGAGACGACGTCTGAAGGACCGGCGCTACTGAGCCGGCGCGGCTGCCGGGGCCGCCTCGGCCGCCGGAGCGGTGGCCTCCTCGGCGTGGACCAGCACGGGCCCCGACAGGATGGGCGCGAACGCTGCGGCGGCAAGAGTGCCGAAAGACCCTGCTCGGCAAGAAGGCCGCCATCTACGTCGGAGGCGCCTTCAAGGCATTCTCCCTCGTGAAGGCGTTTCGGCTCCTGGGCATGGACGTAGCGCTCCTCCATCATGGTCGCCAGGTCCTGGGTCGCACCGGAGCACTGGACGACGTTCAAGGCTGCGCCGTGGCACCGCTGCAGGTCGCCCACCCGGCCGTCGCCGGTGATCGTGGCCACGACCTCAATCCCCATGCGCCGAAAGTACTCCCGGATGATCCAGATCTCGCCGGCTACTGGGGCTTCTTCATGACTCCGTCCTCCTCTCGCCGGTCGCTCGGCTCTCCGTCACCGCCCCGTCATCTCGTCGATCGCCTTTCCCCCGGTTTCCCCGGTCCTGACCCGCGCCGCGTCGTCGAGGGGGAGCACGAAGATCTTCCCGTCGCCGGGGTTGCCGGTCTGGTTGACTGCGATCAGCGTCTTCACCACCGAGGCTACGGCCTCGTCGGGCACCACCAGGCTGAGCATCCGTTTGGCGATGAGCCGAGGACCCAGGGCGAGGCTTGCCAGCGCTTCGGGCGGGGGACCGGCGTCGTCCAAGAGCGCGCTTTGGACGTCAAAGTCCACTGGTCTGCTTCCCCGGCCCATGACCCTGGCCCCGGTCAAGGCCGAGAAACCGGCGTCCGCGAGGGCGAGTTTGGTCTGAATGATCTTGTTCATGCGGATGACGGCCATCACCTCCTTCATGGCCGGTCTCCGGCTTCCATTGCCCCGCTCGAGATGGTGTAGACCTCACTCACCGGGCTTACGAAGATCTTGCCGTCGCCAAAGGCCCCCTTTTCACCGGTACGGGCTGCTTCCATCACGGCCCGGAGGAGAAGGTCCTTGTCGCTTTCGTGCACGACCGCCATCAGCATTTCCTTCGGGAGCTCGTCGTAGGTGACGTTGCCCACCTTCAGGCCCCGCTGCTTGCCGCGGCCGGCCACGTCCATCTTGGTCACCGCCGGGTAGCCCGCGTCGAGCAGGGCCTGCATAACGGCGGCGGACTTCTCGGGTCGGACGATCGCTCGCACCATGATCATGACATTACTCCTTGTGGCTGTCAGCGCTCAGCTGCCAGCGGTCAGCTACTTCGTAAGACGTCTTTCCTCGCTTCAAACTGACAGCTGATCGCTGACAGCTGACCGCTCGCGCCTACCCGAACAGCCCGTAGTCCATCAGCGTCTTCTCCAGCTCCGGGATCGGGAGCGGCTTCGGGATCACGAACATGTCGTTCTCGTCCATGGTCTTGGCGAGGTCGCGGTAGTGCTGGGCCTGGCCGTGCTCCGGTGCGTGGTCGATGACCGTCTTCCGGTTGATCTCGGCGCGCTGCACCATGTTGTCGCGGGGCAGGAAGTAGATCATCTGCGTCCCCAGCTTCTCGGCGAAGGCCTTGATCATCGCCTCCTCGTTGTCCACCATCCGGCTGTTGCAGATGAGGCCGCCGAGGCGCACGCGGCCGGCGTCGGCGTACTTCTTGATACCCTTGCAGATGTTGTTCGCTGCATACATGGCC